>JBIIUD010000765.1:0-3728 GCA_044340175.1 Verrucomicrobiaceae bacterium | reverse complement strand
CGGATTGGCATTTGGCGGATTTGACAGACACCGATGGCGACGGCATTCCGGACAAGATCGAGGACCTTTACGCGCCGTATTTGAACAAGCAAAATGCTGCTGATGCTGAGTGGGATGCGGACGCGGACGGTTTCACCAATCTACAGGCTTACCTCAATGGCTGGACGTTGCGCGCCACCATCAACAGCCTCGACCGGGATGGTGACGGGATCGAGGACGCGGTGGAGGACCTGTATCCCGGCATTCTAGATAAATTCAACTTTGCCGATGCGGTGGAAGATCCGGATGGGGATGATCTCATGAATTGGCAAGAGGTGGAATTGCCATTGCAGGGATATCATCCTGGTGATGCGCAGAGTCGGTATGCCGGGGTGGCAGACCACACCGCCCGCGCTTGGGTTGCCCTTTCTGGGGAGGTCGGTTTGTATCTCCTACAAGGTGGTGATTGGTCCAGTTATCGCCATCTTTCCCGGCTGCCTGAGGGGAATTACAATGCGCAAATGAGTAATTGGGTTACCATGGTTGATTCAGATGGTACAGGACTGCCGGACGGACTTGAAGCATTCCTGAGGGATGTTGCAGTGGAGCACGGGTTTGTACCTGGCCGAGTGAACCCGGGGGATTATGACGGGGACGGCATGCCAGATGTTTGGGAATGGCGTTATCGGGGCCAACTGAATCTGTTGTCCCCGACGGACGCGGGTCCATTCGGTAGCGTTATGCCAGCACCTCCATTAGAGCCTGATGCAAGCCAGTTTGACCTTTATCTTCAAGAGGGGGTTGAAGCTTATCAAGTCGCCATGGGTAACTATGGAGCGGCCATGAACACTAGGCGTATCCAGGATCTGGATGCAGACGGACTCTCAAACCTGATGGAGTATCAACTCAACACTCACCCGCTCATCCCTGATAGTGACGGAGACAGTATTCCAGACGGAGTGGAATATCAGTATGGCAGTGACCCGAACAACGGCAATAACCTGCCGACCACCCTGCTGGAGATCACTGGCGGCAGCGCACAGGCGGCCGTCGTGGGTGCTGTGTCAAACTCACCGCTGACGGTGCTCGCAGTGAGGGCTGGAGTTCCCAGGGGGAATTATGCGGTCCAGTTCAATACCAACGGCTTCGGCAAGCTCGGGTCAACAATGGCTGGCCCGTGGAGCACGCAGCTTGTCAGCGTTACCAACGACGCGGGTCTAGCCTCGATCTATTGGCAGGCACCATTGGCCGCCGGAAGTGGCAATTTGCAAGTGCGAGGCTCAGATGTGGGCAGCGCCCCACAGAACATCTCGGCTACTGCACAGCCGGCGACTGGAGGTGGGGATGGCCCAGGCAGTGGCACCGGACCGGGCGATGGGCTTAATCCAAGCGGACCGGTGACGCCTATTTCCTCCCCACAAGAGCCCATCCTCTTTACCAGCGAGCGGGTCATCACTGGGTCATTCATTGGGTATGTTGGGGATGGTATCACGGAGGAGAGTTCGGTCTCATCAGTCAGCAAGACCGAATATGTCGTTTACTTGTCTGGGCCGCAAAACGACAGTTTTGATGGCGATTTGGATTCCAACCAAAATGATTTGGGTGATCCTCGAGATGAGAACCTGGAGTTAGCAGAGCCAAGCCGCATGGAAGTGGATGAGGGCTATCCAGGCTCAGTGTTGGCCGAGTGGACCGAAGAAGAATCCGTGGCAGGGCCGCAAATGGTTGCAGATTTGACTGGAGGATTCTATATGGTGACCAATCAGATTGAACGAATGAAGGAGGTGCCAGTAGGCAAATGGACGATGTCAGATGATACAGGAACGTTTCAGCCTGGCATGTTGAACAATGCCCTTCTTGGCGTCAAGTGGGGCTATGAGCAAGAGTTGGTATGGGAGCCGGGAAGCCACGGATGGCGCGGTTCAGGCCATGGTGAGGTTGAAGCAAAAACGGCTTATTACAGTCATGTGACCGGGCAGCTTTCGGGCACCTTTCCTTCAGATGATGAAGAAAACACTCAGCACTGGTCTGGTCTAGCCACCAACGTGACAGTGAGGCATCTTCAAGTCCGACTGCAAAGCGACCGCGCCCCGACACTTGAGGAAGGCCCGCGCAGCGCCGCATTCCTTGTGCTAGAGAAAGTCACCCCCGTCAACACAGATGGAACAACTGGAACGCCTGAAGTGAATGCCAAAGGCAGCATCACCTTGACGGTAAAAGTCGGTGAGCGGGTTGCCTCCAAAGTGGAAACGACCGGAACGGTCGGGGATTTGATCGTCCCCATAATGACGAACATCGGACCCGCCAAGGTGATCGAACTGCGCCCCCCAACCGCCCAGGCCAATCAAATCATTGAATGGAGCCTCCTCCCGGTGGAGTTATACAGCGATTTGAACAACGACGGGCAGTTGACCAGCGCTGATGCAGCGCTCGTTGGAAAGCCTTACGAGAGCGGTGCCAGCGACGAGGAGAAAGCGAAGGGGACGGAATACATGTTCGTTAACGATCAAATCTCGAACGGTGCTCACGACCGCGAAGACACATCGTCAGACGACCCGTCGGAGGACGACGATGATGCAAAGGGCATTCACATCAAAGTCGGTTTGAACACGGGCAAAGTGTGGCTCGATCATCCAGCCATAGATGCGCTGACGTTCTACAAGCAAAAGAGCTGCTATCCTGACGAAAAGCTCAAGCTCAAGGAAGCCGATCCTTTCGATCTTGAAGGCACCGAGCAACTCCCAGACACGATCTATGCGCGTTGTGATGGCGACCTCAATGTTCCTGACGACAATCCCCAGTCTCTCGGAGATTTGATCTTGAAGTATCTGCCCAAGTCCGGCGGTCAATACATCCAACTGGCAAAGACGAAAGTCGTCGTCGTGAAGGAATACGGTGCGGAGGATTTCTTTCAAACTGCCAATGACTACATCATGGAGAACAACGCCAAGATGTATTCCGGCCAGAAAGACTATGACAACAAGCCATTGGATCGAGTGGCTGTGACTGTCATGCGCCAAGAAGCGACTAAAATGGAAGTGCTGGACACTGTGAACAACGCCAATCCGTGGGTTGCGGGAATACGAGACGTCGTTGCCGCTCACCCAGATGCGGATGTGATTATCAATGGCAATATGACATTCAACCGAATTCCACTTCCGGACGGTGGCGAAATTACAAAACAGTGTCATGGGCGTCTTGTGTCCGGCTCGCGGGTTTTGCCGGGCTATTCTGATAATCCGAACTCAAACATTCCAGCTCCGCGCCCCTGGGTTCCAACTGATTTAATTTACGGACATCCTCTGCGGGGTTCCGATCTTGCTGGCATCAGCGGCAAATACCTTGCCATGAAAGGCAAAGGCGAGTTCTTTTTTGTGAAAGGGAGAGTTAAAGCCGATCTAGCTACAATGACTCCCGCCGCAGGCATGACCGAAGCCATGGGTGGACTGGGAACAAACTACGCTTTTGTCAGTGAAGCTGGCTATGTTGGTTCCGCCAAACTTCCGAATGCAAAAAAGATGCTTTTTACAGTCATCGTCATGAATCCGGGCAGATCATCCGGCCTCGATCTACGCATCGCAGATGATGCGAAGAAAGGAGGCGTGCAGAAGCTTCGATTACGGGACACCGACGGAGGAGCCATTGAAGACCACGAGCTTGAGCTATTTAGAACGGATGGCGCTAGTTCCTTGGCATTGGCAGTGAGGCAGCCTGGCCCTGCTGGAGCGCTGAAGGTGACAGTTGAAGGC
>JBIIUD010000460.1:0-3730 GCA_044340175.1 Verrucomicrobiaceae bacterium | reverse complement strand
TGGCGGCTGCGAATCGTCTGCAGGGCGGTGATCGCCTCCGCCGCCACCACGATGGCGTCCACCCCACGCTGCGGTGCCGAACCATGTGCCATGGTGCCTTTGATGGTGACCGTGAAACTGTCGCTATTGGCGCTGTCGGGTCCTATGGCATAGGCCACCTGTCCTGCCCGCAGCGGCTGCACCTCATCCGTGATCGCCCCCGCAGGGGTCAGCGACGGACGACAATGCAGGCCGAACACCGCCATCGGGCGCGGGTTCTCCATCGCGCCCTCTTTGACCATCAGCTTGGCACCCCACTCACCTTTGAACGAACTCGGCATCGACTCCTCTGCCGGTTGGAACAGAAATTTGACCGAGCCCCGCCATTGGTCACGGTGGGTCGCCAGCAGCTCCGCCACGCCCAGTCCCACCGTGGTATGCACATCATGCCCACAGGCATGCATCACCCCCGGGGTTTGAGAGCGATACGGTGTCGCGCGCAGTTCTTTGATCGGCAGCGCATCCATGTCCGCGCGCACCGCCACGCAGGGGCCTGGGCGACCACTCTCCAACACCGCCACCACCCCATGCTTCGCCACCCCCGTCTTCACGACCAAACCCAACGCCTTCAATCGAGTCGCGACCAGAGCCGCCGTTCGCGCTTCCTCATTCGAAAGCTCGGGATGCGCGTGGAGGTCACGACGTGTCTCCACCAGCTTGGGAAACAAGTCGCCAATCGATTTTTCAAACACCGCATCGCGCGGCGATTTCTCAGCGGCACCTGCGGCCACCGCAGCGAGCATCCATCCAAGCAGCGTCTTCATGTGCCGGAGACATCGTTCAGCGCACGATGACTCTTGCGCCGGGGCGGATCAAATCGGGCAGGCGGATCGCATCCCAATTCGCCAACCGCACGCAGCCCGCGCTTTGAGACCGTCCGATGGTGCGTGGATAGGCTGTGCCATGCAGGCCGATGCCGCTCTTGCTGATGCCGCACCAAATGATGCCCACCGGACTGTTCGGACCGGGTGGGATCTGGTAGGCCTGATCACCACGGGTGCCTTCCTCCAGGAATTTCTTGTCGTAGCGGAAGTTCGGTGTGGTCACCATGCTGACCACTTTCCAGTCGCCCACCGGAATGAACTGCGGCTTGCCCGGCGTGATGGGAAACGCGGCCAGCATCGTCTCATCCGAGCTGTAAACCGCCGCCATACGCTCTGTGGTGTCCACCACAATCGTGTTACCGCTCAGCACACCGTCTTCTTTGTAGCCCTTGAACTTCGCCACGTTCTCGATCCGAAACGGCACCACATTCGGCACCTTCAGGACATCCCCCACCTTCAGGTTATTGAGGTTCTTGCCCGGATTGATCTTCTCCAAAAAGGTCTCATCCGTGTGATAACGCTCTGCCGCCAGTTCCAGCAGGCTCCGGTAGGCCATGTACTTGAACTTCTCCTGCGCCTCCGGCTTCATTGGCAGGTCCGGATTCACATGCGCCACCAAATCTTCCGTGATCTTAAAGGCCGCATACACCACCGGCACCGCCTCCTCCGCCGCGCGGATCACGCGATCCCAGTCATAGTGATCCCCGCCACCCGTGGCGTAATTGTAGTTCACCACCGCCTTGTAAGTGAACTCACCGATGGCTCCGTCCACCTTCCCAGGGCCAAAGAATTTCCGATCCAGAAACGCCTGCAAACGCACAATCGTGTCCGGATCCTTGGGGATGCGCGGATCATCTTTGGCAGGCCCTGTATCTTGCGCCGAAACCGCCGACAGCATCAGGACAGACAGCAATGGGGGGAGGAAGGAAAGGCAGCGCACTCCCACACCTATTCAATGCACCTGAAAAATCAACCTTCGTTGTACACTGACATCAAATGGCGCGACCGGCTTGTGTCGCGCCCCACAGGGAACCCCATCACTGCGGCCACCCTGATGGCTGCGGAATCGTACGTTGTTCAAGCTTTAGCTTGCCACCGCACGTCCCCAAAACCCTGACACGCTAAAGCGCGCACAACAAACGCGACAGCGGCACACGCCCCACGACTCCATGTCCCGCTGCCCCAAAGGCGTTTTCCGCCCACGTGGTGCGACCGGCTCGGTCGCACCCTCGCCTGAGGCGGGCGAGCCAGCGGCTCGCCCCACGTGGTCTCGTTTTACCGCGCTTGCAGAGGGGCTGTGACCGCACCTTCAGGCACCTTGTCCGCCGCCACCACTTTCCAAAGCGCCCCGCGCTCGCTGGTATACGGATCGACCGGGCCGCCGTAATTCGCGGAGGCATGGGTCAAATACAGGTTGCCCTGTTCATCTTGACCGGAGCCGGTCGGACGCAAGGGCGTGTCCAGGTCCAGCAGCTCCTGCATCTGCCACTTGCCGCCGTCTTGTTTCATGCCCCAGATTTTGCCCGTGCCCCAGTCCGCGCAGAGATAAACGCCGTCCAGGCTTGGATAAGCCTCGCCACGATACACCCCAATGTTGATCACGCAGATGCCTTGATCGACGTGGCTGTATTCACCGATTGGCAGGATGCCCACCCGCGCTGTGCCCTCGCCATCCTTGTAGGTCGTGGAGCCATCCGCGTTCTTCACCTCGATCTGCGGAAACACCTTGCTGCCGCACATGAACTTCCATCCGTAGTTCTCACCGCCCTTGCTGGAGGCAGGCTGCATGTTGATCTCTTCCCAGTGGTTTTGACCGATGTCAGCGATGAAGAGATCACCCGTCTTCTTGTCAAAGGAGAAGGTCCAGGGATTGCGCAGACCGTAGGCCCAGATCTCCGGTTTCGCCTTCGGGTGCGTTTGGGAAAACTGCAGTTCTGACACGCCAAAAAGCGTCATCTGCTGCAGCGGCGTGATGAAAGGATTGTCTTTCGGAATCGAGTAGGCGCGGTCGGGAGTGGTGTTTTCCACATCGATGCGCAGCATCTTGCCCAGCCAGGTGTGCAGGTCCTGGCCGGCGCTGATGACATCGCCTTCCCAGCCCCCGTCCCCTACACCGATGTAAAGGTAACCATCGGGACCAAAAGCGATCTGACCGCCGTGGTGGTTGCAATACGGAAAGTCGATCTGCATGATCACCTTCGCGCTGTCCGGATCCGCGCGGTTCGGGTCCTTCTCAGAGACCTTGTATTCTGTGATCATCGAAGCGCCATTGAACCAGAGGTCCGAGTAGCACACGTAAAACCGACCGTTCTCCTTGAACTTCGGGTGGAAGGTGATGCTCAGCAGACCCTCCTCCAAAAACGAGCTCAGCGTCTTATCTTTGATATCGAGGAAGGGCCGCTTGCCCTTTTTGCCATCTGGGCCGATCACCTGCACCACGCCCGGGCGCTCGCAAACAAACAGCCGCCCTGTGCCATCCGGAGACGCCGCCACCGCCACAGGATCCACCAAATCATCGGCGATTTTGACCAACTGAATGGCCACCTTCCCTGGCAGTTTGCCCCCTGGTTGAGCGGGTTGAGGTTGTTCTGCCGAGGCAGAGTGAGAAATGGCAAGAGCCAGCAGCAGAGCGCACAGATTTCGTTTCATGGTCGGTTGGAATAGGTCAAAAGGGCGAGGAGCAAAAAACGGCGGTGATGACCCGCTTTTTTCAAAGGCTAACGGATCGATGCTCCCGCAGGCAAGCCCGAAATCATTCTGCCATTGAGTTTCACCTTCACTCTCACCCACCCATTCTGCTCAGACCCGCAGGCCTGTCACCGCGATTCAAACGCCATCATCTGCTTGTCCGTGCGCAGGTAGATCAC
>JBIIUD010000459.1:0-3734 GCA_044340175.1 Verrucomicrobiaceae bacterium | reverse complement strand
TTTATCTCAAATGTCATAAATTAGACAAGTGTGCGTCTCATTTTTGAGATAGCCACAACGATGAACAGGTTCATTTCCCTTTTCAGAGAGCGTTCTGTGAGCCTGTTCAACGCTGCTTTGCTTTAGAGCGGCTCACTTGATCTCAAAGATCGCCTCTACTTCGACGGCAGCGCCGGTCGGCAATTGGGCGAAACCGAGTGCGCTACGAGCATGAAACCCATCGCCATCCTTGCCAAAGATCTCATGCAGGAGATCCGAGCATCCGTTGATCACAAGATGCTGCTCGGTGAAGTCGAGGGTCGAGTTCACGCATCCCAGGACCTTGATGACCTTCAAACCGTCCAGAGTTCCGTGCGTGTCCCAGACCGAACGCAGCACCTTCTCCGCACAGTTTTTCGCCGCCGCATAGCCCTGTTCCGTCGTGACATCCTGGCCCAATTTGCCTTTGAGATCGCTGACATGACCCGAGGTGATCAACTGCGCACCGCTGCGGATGCAGAGATTCAGGTATCCAGGGGCGGCTTTTTCAAAAATGATGCCAAGGCTTTCTGCTTTCTGTTGGGGAGTCATGGTGATTGCGGGGTTGGGGGTGGAGTTAGAGTTGGAAATGAGGAGTCCATCCAAGCGAGAATCTCATTCAATGCAAACTTTCATCACCCGTGCGGAGGCAGTGCCCTTGGCGTGAACGCGCGGTCAGAAAGGCTTCGAAACGGATCCCTGAGAATGAACCAGGATGCGGGCCGACCTAGCGATAGCCAGTGGGCAAAAGCGGCTCGAGCGCGTCAAAAATGATCTTCTCGACACCACTGGCGAATCGCGTGGGCCGGCCGTAATAGGTCATCGCTGTGTCCGCCTCGTAGCCGCCTTCCTCCCAGACCCGCTGCGAGGGGATGTAGCAGGGGACGTCGTTCGTGTAGCTGTTCACCCAGGTACGGTCCCGCTTGAGGGTCTTCTTCACACGCAGCCCGTAATCCACCACCACCTCTCCCGGCAGGTTCACCATGCACAGATCCTCGGCAAAGGTCCACACCTGCACCAGGTAATCGAGGGCTTCGGGGATCGGTCGGCCTGCATCCAGCTCCTTCAAAAAGTGCGTGGCATGGTAGGCCACCGCCTTGTTGCCATCCTGACTGCGTTTGACCCAATCTTCGCGGTTTTTCCGTCCTTCAAAAGGCAGCTTCACCTCCCGTGTTCCCACCACCACCGGCCCGCGCACTGGGCGCAGTTTCCCACTCAGTACCCGTCCCGCCTCCGTCGCCAGGGCGGCTCCGTGTTGTTCTGCCAGCACGACTTCACGCCGTGGCTGTGGGTTTTGATCTGCGCCGCAGCCGATCGCCGTGAGGGCGATGGCATCCGGATACGCCTTCTGCAGATCCGCTTGCGCACAGCCCGCCCAGTCACCATGAACTTGATTGAAGCCCAAGGTGGTGCAGTGGCAGGCGTAGCTGGTGTAAATCGCCCGCACCTTGCCTGCAGCGTCCGTCACCCGCAGCACCGGCAAATCGTGATCCACCGGCCCCTCAGGGTTGATGTCGTTGGCAAAACCTGTGGGCGTCGGTTTTCTCCGGTTCTTCGCAAACCCCACCTGACCCACCTCCCAGTCCAAGGAGGCGGCGGCTAATTTTCCATGCGCATCCGTCACCACTTTCACCAGAGCAGCGGTCAGAAAGTCGGTGTACTCATTGACCCCAGCTTGCTCCTCAGGCGTCAAATCTTTGCCAAAGAGAAACGACAGCATCCCGCGCAGCATCGGCGCGCAGTGCGTGTGGCTGGAGTGCAACGCAAACCGCTCTGCCACCACAGGCAGCCCCGCCTTTTGCAGTCGAGCAATGACCTCCGTCCGCAAAAAGCCCGGCACCCCGCAGTTGTCCACCGTGAGCATCACCAGGGGCGCCTCATCCTCCCACTGGATGACCAGCGCCTTGGCAAAGATGCGCTGCAGCACGCCCTCATGCACGGTGGTCCGGCCGCCATAACCACTGAGTCGCACCGGTTTTTCCGGTGTGATGTCCACACTCGCCGCTCCCGCCTGCCACGCCCCCTGCGCCAGCGACCCCACGCCAAACAGCGCCGCCACCCCCACCATCACCACCTTGCCAAGTTTGAATCTCATCCTCACCCAACGCCCCAGCGGCGGACCGCTTTTCATCGATAGCGCATTAGGCTGTCCAAATACGCCCGCGCCTCTTCCGACTGCGGTTGCTCGAAAAAATCCGCCGCTGCCGCTGTCTCCACGACTTTACCCGCCGCCAGAAACACCACCCAATCGGCCACCCGCCGGGCAAAAGACACCTCATGCGTCGCCAGCACGATCTGCTGTCCCTGCTCCGCCAGCTCGCGAATCACCTCCAGCACCTCCCCCGTCATCACCGGATCCAGAGCGGAGGTCGGTTCATCCATCAGCAGCAGCCGCGGCTTCGGCGCCAGCGCCCGGGCGATCGCCGCCCGCTGCTGTTGCCCACCAGACAGCTGGGCCGGTCGCTTGTCCGCATGATCCTTCAGGCCGAGCCGCTCCAGCAGCTCCAGGCCGCGCACCCGCGCCCGCTGCGCGTCAAAGCCATGCACCTCCCGCAGCGGCAGCGCCACGTTCTCCAGCGCCGTCAGGTGGGGGAAAAGGTTGTAGCCCTGAAACACAAAACCATTCTTCCGCCGCTCCCGCCGCGCCGCTGCCTCATCCACGGGCAGCACCACCCCGTCCACCCGCACCTGCCCGCCATCCACCGGCAGCAGACAGCCCAGGACCCGCAGCAGCGTTGATTTGCCGCCACCACTCGGCCCGAGCAGCGCCACCACTCGGCTCTCGCCCCCCGTCGAAAACGTCGCCCCTGTCAGCGCCTGAAAGGCACCGAAGTGTTTGGTCACCGCCTCCGCCTCAAGTCTCATAGTGAAACCTCCTTTCCAGCGATTGCGCCCACCGCGAAAGCGGCAGCGTCACAATCAAATACGCCACCGCCAACGGCAGGAACCCCTCCAAAGCCGTGTAGCTGGCCGAGTTCAAAATCTTGACCTTTTGCACCAGCTCCTCAATCCCGATCACCGACAACAGCGACGAATCCTTCACCAGGGACACCATTTGTCCCGCCGTGCCCGGCAGCGCCCGCCGCATCGCCTGGGGCAGGATCACGAATCGATACGTCTGCGCGGTATCGAACCCCACCGCCCGCGCCGCCTCCCGTTGCGATGCTCCGATGCTCTCCACCGCCCCCCGAAAAATCTCCGCCAGATACGCACCTTCGAAAAGGCCCAGCAGCAGCACCCCCACCAGCAGCGGATCACTCACCTTCAGTTGCTGCGCCACGATGTAGTAGCCGATGAGCAGTTGCACCAGCAGCGGCGTGCCGCGCACGATCTCGACGACGCCCCCACACAGCATCCGCAGCGGCAGCCACGGTGCGCGCCGCCCGGCCATCAGCCCCAGGCCCACCCCCAAACTCACCACCATCGCCCCCGCAGCGATCCCCAGCGTGGTCAGCCAGCCCTGGAAGAACTGCGCCCGATACCCCCACGCCGCCGCCCAGTTCCACTCGTATTTCACCGAGGCAAACAACGCCTGCACCGCCAGCGAAACTGCCAGCAAAAGCCCCAAAGCCACGAGCACCTCATAGCCACGTCCCCACGATCGGGACGCAGCACGCGCAGGTGTCGGCAGGGGATGAGCAGGAGGCACCCGCCCAAATGACCCGCAGAGGGGCCCCTGTCAATCAAACGGAGGTCCGCACCCATTCCAAAGTCCA
>JBIIUD010000458.1:0-3738 GCA_044340175.1 Verrucomicrobiaceae bacterium | reverse complement strand
GTCTGGCTGGCAGGAGCGGGTGTGCGTGGTGGCCACGTGCACGGGGCCACGGATGAATTGGGCTACGCGGCGGTGGAGAAAGTGACCACCGTGCATGATTTGCACGCCACGATGCTGCATCAACTGGGCATTCAGCATGACGCGTTCAGCTTCAAGTTTCAGGGTTTGGATGCGCGCCTCAGTGGAGTGGAAGGCGCAAACGTCATCAAGGAGATTCTGGTTTGATATGCATGAGGCGGCACTGAATACGACGCGACGCTACTTCCTCGGCCAATGCACCGGGGTCTCTGTGGGCGCGATGGCGCTCTCGACACTCGGCGCGGAAGGCGAGGTGATGGGGCTGTCGGGTCTGCCGCATCTGGCCCCGAAGGCCAAGCGGGTGATTTTTTTGACCCAGTCCGGCGGACCTTCGCAGTTGGAGCTTTTTGATCATAAGCCTGACCTCGTGAAGTGGGCAGGGAAGGAGCTGCCGGAGTCAGTGCGGCAGGGGCAGCGGCTGACGACGATGACGGCCAAACAAAAGCAGCTCATCCTACCAGGGATCACGAAGTTTTCACGGCACGGTCAAAGTGGTGCCACGGTGAGCGAGTGGCTGCCGCACCTGGGTACGGTGGCGGATGACCTCTGCTTCATCAAGTCCATGACCACGGACCAGATCAATCATGCTCCCGCGATGACCCAGTTTTTGACGGGCCATCAATTGCCGGGTCGGCCCAGCCTCGGCGCATGGGTGAGTTATGGGTTGGGCAGTTTGAATCGGAACCTTCCGGACTATCTGGTCCTGATCTCGAAGATGCAGCGTCCGAGCGACCAGCCCCTGTATGATCACTACTGGGGCAGTGGTTTTCTGCCGAGTCGGTATCAAGGCGTTAAACTGCGCAACTCCAAGGACCCGGTGCTCTACTTGAATGATCCCGAGGGGCTGCCGCGTCATCTGCGGCGCGGCATGTTGGACGGTCTGGCGGAGCTGAATCAGCAGCGTTTTGCCACGACCCAGGATCCAGAGATCCTGACCCGCATCCGCCAGTATGAAATGGCCTACCGCATGCAGGCCAGTGTGCCGGAACTCACCGATCTCGGTGATGAACCCGATGCCGTTTTTGAAATGTATGGCGCTGACTCGCGACGTGCCGGCAGTTATGCATCCAACTGCATCCTGGCCCGCCGATTGGTCGAGCGTGGGGTCCGCTTCATCCAGCTTTTCCATCCCGACTGGGATCACCACAGCCGTCTGCCGAGCTGGTGCGTGGCCCGCTGTCGCGACACGGATCAACCCAGCGCTGCGCTGATCAAGGACCTCAAGCAGCGCGGTCTGCTGGACGAGACGCTGGTCATCTGGGGAGGCGAGTTCGGGCGTGGGGTGGCCGGGCAGGGCAAGTGGGATAGCCCTGAAGCCGGGCGCGATCACCATCCGCGTTGTTTCACGATGTGGATGGCCGGTGGTGGGGTCAAATCCGGTGTCACCTACGGCAGCACAGACGAGTTCAGCTACAACGTCGCCGAAAATCCCGTGCACGTGCGGGATCTGCACGCGACGATCATGCACCTGCTCGGCATCGACCATGAACGCTTCACTTTTCGCAGCCAAGGCCTCGATTTCCGCCTCACGGGAGTGGAGTCGTCGCACGTGGTGAGTGATGTGCTGAGTTAGACCCCAATCGAACATTCGAGGCACTCGATAGGCACATAGGCTATCCACGTGATGGCGGAGAGGGTGGGATTCGAACCCACGGAAGCTTACGCTTCTTCGGTTTTCAAGACCGACGCGATCGACCACTCTGCCACCTCTCCTGGTTGCTGCGGACGCGAAACGTAGTTATGACCTGACTTGAGCTTTTGCCAAGTGGAAGTTTGGCGGGACTTGCATGATCTGAGTTTTCGGACTTCGGTGGCGGATGCGTGTTTTGATTGCGGTGGACAAGTTCAAGGGGTCGCTGCCGGCTTTGGCGGTGGCGGAGGCAGTGGCGGCGGGATTGCGGACGGGTGGGTTGGACTGGGCGGTGGATCTGTGTCCGATTGCGGATGGTGGTGAGGGCACGACGGAGGCTGTGGTGGGGGCGTTGGGCGGTGAGGCGGTGAGGGTGGCAACGGTCGATGCGCTGGGGCGGTCGCTGATGGCCAGCTATGGATGGGTTCTGGGGCGGGACGGGATGCCGGAGGCGGTGATGGAGATGAGTGCGGCGTCAGGATTGGCGCTCGTTTTGGATGCGCCACTGCAACCGCACTTGGCTAGCACCTATGGCTCTGGCCAATTGCTGATGGATGCCGCCGCTAAGGGAGCGAAGCGGGTAAGGATTGGGATCGGTGGCAGTGCCACGAATGAAGGCGGCATCGGTCTGGCTCAGGCGTTGGGGTTTCGATTTTTGAATGAACGGGGCGAAGAGGTGGCGGATCTGCCGGAGCGTTTTGAGGAGGTGGTGCGGATCGAACGTCCGCTTGTAGCTCTGAATGGGCCCGAGGTGGAGGTGGCCTGTGACGTTGACAATCCGCTGCTGGGTGAGCGTGGGGCAACGCGGGTTTATGGGCGGCAAAAGGGAGTCACTGCAGCAACAGAGGCCTTGTTCGAGGCTAGGTTGGAGAAGTTGGCAGCGATGGTGCAGCGGGATCTGGGGGTTGACCCGCGCGAGGTGCCGGGAGCTGGGGCTGCGGGTGGGCTTGGGTTTGGGCTGATGGCGTTTTGTGGGGCGCGACTGGTCGGGGGCTTTGATTTGGTGGCAGAGGTGGTGGGACTGAGGGAACGGATGTTGAAGGCGGATGTGGTGATCACCGGCGAGGGCCGGATGGACGCGCAGACTCTCTGTGGCAAAGGGCCAGTAGGGGTGGCGCGCATGGCGCGTGGGATGGGTAAGCGTGTGGTGGGGATCGCCGGTGGTGTGGAGCAGGGCGTGGGGTTGGAGGCGGAGTTTGATCTGCTGGTGGCGACGAAACCGGAGGCGATGCCATTGGCGGAAGCTATGGCGCGGGGGGCGGGCTTGATTGAAGAAACGGTTGTGCGACTGGCGGATGTGCTTAGAGAATGGTAAGCCGCAGCGACGGCATCTCATCACAACCGAAATCAACATGGCGAAACAGGCAGTTCTTCTTTTTGCAGGTCAAGGAGCCCAGAAGGTGGGCATGGGCAAGGATTTGGCGGAAGCGTATCCGCAGGTGGCGGAGCTTTTAGGCAAGGCGGACGCGGCGCTCGGGTATGCCTTGACTGAGGTGATGTTTGAAGGGCCGATGGAGGAGTTGACCCGGACCTCCCGCTGCCAGCCGGCTTTGTTTGCCCATGGGTTAGCCCTGCTGGAAGTGCTGAAGGCAAAGGTGCCTGATCTGGAGATCTCAGCCTGCGCAGGGTTGTCTCTCGGTGAGTTCACCGCCCATGCCGCCGCCGGGACCTTTGATTTTGCGACGGGGCTCAATCTGGTGTTTCAAAGGGGGGCGTTCATGGAGGAGGCCTGTGAAAGCACTCGCGGTGCCATGGTGGCGATGCTCGGTGGGGAAGAGGCGACGATTCGTGCGCTGGCGGCGGAATCTGACGTGGATGTGGCCAATCTGAATGCGCCTGGGCAGATCGTGCTTTCAGGGTCGGTGGAAGGCATCGAAGCGGCGGCGGCTAAGTCGAAGGAGTGCGGGATCAAGCGGGCAATCGTGCTTCCGGTAGCGGGGGCCTATCACAGTCGCCTGATGGCGGCGGCTCAGGCAAAACTGGCGGCGGTGCTGCAAGCCGCAGCGATCCAGAGTCCTCGGGTGCCGGTG
>JBIIUD010000457.1:0-3743 GCA_044340175.1 Verrucomicrobiaceae bacterium | reverse complement strand
CCACCACTTGCGGTTGACCAAACCGGGCCGCAATGGCACCGACCACACGACAGGCGATCAGAATGACAGCGATTTGTAGGAAAAACTGAACGGCTAGCGAAACGTTGTTCATGATCAAATCAATCGGGACGGGCAAATCATCCGATCAACAACATGACTGGCAGTGAAGTCGTGGTGGCAAGGTGACGTTTCACTGGATTGCCTTGGGCATTGAATGGATTGCATGGTTGAAAATCGATTATGAAAGCCTCCTCAAATAACGAAAATAGACAATAAGCATTAGCGCCATACCCGCTCAGCATCAACACGAGTGTCTTCAGATAGACCCAGAATCCGCTTTCGCAAAACCATCACTCCAACATGAAGGTGCCCTGAGTTTTCATTAAGGCATCCAAGGCACGCCGGTAAGGACTGGGCATGGGTGTGGAGCCAAGGGCACTCAGCGGAATGATTTCAGCACCCGATACTTCAGGCAGGATCGTGGGAGAGGAATGAACCCAAAGTGTGACTCGGTAGCGGGTAATGCCGTAACGGCTTTTGAGCAGTAGCGGCGGCAGCTCATCCGTCTCAGTTAAAGCAGGCAGTTTCCATAGGCCAGTGCGGCGCGTGCCCTTTTCCTGCTGCAACAGAACGCCATCGTTACTGGCGTGAAAAAAGACGTGCTCCGTCACATCTGTCAGCACGACGTTCTTCTGTTTGACGGGCAGAGTCGCCGGCTTTATTGCTTGGCAAAACTGCTGCAAAGGACAGGCCTCACACACTGGCTGGCCGCTGCGGCAAACGGTCTGCCCCAACTCCATCAGAGCGGAATTGAACAGGCGCGGGTCCCCTGCGGCTACCACCAGTTCTCGCGCTCTGCGCCAAAGGCTGGCAATGCCCGCCCCACTGTCGATGGGTGTGGCGTCGTCAAACAGTCGGGAAAGCACCCGCGCGACGTTGCCATCGACGATTGGTTCTGGCAGGCCGAAGGCAAAACTGGAAAGAGCCCCTGCAGTGTAGGGGCCAATGCCGGGCAGCGCCAGGATCTGCGCAGGAGCTGCTGGCATGACCCCGTGATGGTCGGCCATCACCACCCGTGCCAGCTTTTGCAGATTACGCGCCCGCCGGTAATAGCCTAGGCCTTCCCAGGCTTTCAGGACCCCTTCTTCTGAAGCTTCAGCCAAGGTTTTGAAATCTGGGAATGTCTCCATCCAACGGACATAGTAACCCCGATCAAGCACGGTCGTGATCTGAGTTTGTTGGAGCATCACTTCAGAAACCAGGATGGCATAAGGGTCCCGCGTTTGCCGCCAAGGATAGTCTTTTCCGTGACAACGGAACCAGTCTTCTAGAGCACCGGACACAGCGGTGAGGTCAGAAAGAGCAGTCGGAAGCATGAACGCAATAAAGGTCGAAAGGGAGCCTCTTCAGATGGCTTCAGTGTCAAGAAATGTCAAACGCGACCACCACCAACAGCCACCTCTCTCTTTGAGATTTTTATTGGTGCGGTAGATCTCAGTTTTCTCACCCCGAGCCAAATCTGGCTTACCCCCCTTCGCCTTAACATACCGCTAAGGCTTTCCGCCACTTTTCTTAACAAAATATGACGGCAATCATAAGAAATCGGTTGCTTCATCCGTCATTTGAGATAAGTGCCGCAGCGATGGCAACTGTGACCAAAAAAGATATTGTGAATCGATTGAGCGACAACTTGGGTATCACCCAATCAGCATCAGGACAGGCACTGGATGCTCTCATCGAAATCATCAGCGCTTCCCTGATGGAAGGCGATGACGTGGCACTCCGGATGTTTGGTACGTTTGAATTACGCCTGACCAAAGGCAAGCTTGGCCGTAACCCAAGCCAACCAGAAATCCCAGTACAAATCCCCCCAAGGTTCGTCGTACGCTTTAAGCCTGGCCGCGAACTGAAGGATCGAATCGCCTCACTCCCAGTTCTTTCGAACGATTAGAGTTCCCCCCGTCCGGGTTCTGCAGTTCGATATCGCTCAAGCACCGCGCCGCTTGCGGTTCCAAGACTGTTTAAATCCTAATCGTCGATTGGAGGCGCTCGGAGGTTGAACCCAGTGCAAAACGCATCCATCATACCGAATATGAAAGCGCTCTTCACTCCGCAACGACTGCTGAAAGCCTTCGCTTTGGCATGTGCGTTCGTAGGCATCTACTACGCCGTCCAGCAAAATGAAACAGCGCGGGAAGTCGTCGGAGATGCCTTTGCAGGCCTATTCGGTTTCTTCACCACACCTTTTGTCTTGGAGATCTCAGTGGCCTTGATCGGCCTGATCACCGTGGTCAGCTACAATCAGTGGCGTCTCAGTCAAGAAGGAGACGGATGGGTGACCCTCCCAGAGTCGGATGACAGCCCTGAGACCCTCGTGGAGTCTGCTACCACTAGCAGCGGAAAAGACTGCCTCTGAAGCTCCCACTCCCTCCGTTCCTTACTTGACGCCCACGGGGGGAGCATGCGACACTTTGTTTCTCCATGGCACGCGCCTCAAACGTCACCCTTTGTTCCTTCTGCGGCAAAAGCCATGCGGAGGTCCGTAAACTCATCGCCGGACCTGGTGTCTACATTTGCGACAGTTGCATCAACGTATGCAAAAGCATTTTGGACAAGGAAGCAGCGACGGAGAGCGACATCGCACCTGCCCTAGCAGTGCCCAAACCAGCGGAAATCTCCGCCCTGCTCGACGTCCACGTCATCGGTCAAACCCACGCCAAAAAAGTCCTCAGCGTTGCCGTTCACAATCACTACAAGCGCATCCTCCACAGCCAGCAGATGCAACAGCGCGCGGTCAGCGGGCGCCGCGGGACATTGGCCATGCCGACAGCTGAAGAGGTCGAGATCGAGAAGAGTAATGTCTTGCTCATCGGCCCCACAGGCTGCGGCAAAACCCTGCTGGCCAAAACACTGGCGCGCATCCTGAACGTCCCCTTCAGCATCGCAGATGCCACTACCCTCACAGAAGCTGGCTACGTCGGCGAAGATGTGGAAAATATCATCCTCCGCCTGCTTCAAGCCGCTGACTATGACGTCGCCCGCGCTGAAATCGGCATCATTTACATCGACGAAATCGACAAAATCGGCCGCAAAACGGAGAATGTCAGTATCACTCGTGATGTCTCTGGTGAGGGGGTGCAGCAGGCCCTGCTGAAAATCATCGAAGGCACGGTGTGCAATGTCCCCCCACAGGGTGGCCGCAAACATCCCCAACAGGAGTACATCCAGGTCAACACCGAGAACATTCTCTTCATCTGCGGCGGCGCTTATGTCGGCCTGGACAAAATCATGGAACGGCGTCGTGGCAAATCCGTCATGGGTTTCGTCGGCAATGCCCCCACAGCTGACGGACCGACCCGAAACATCGAACCTGAAGACCTGCTATCCTTTGGCATGATCCCCGAGTTCATCGGCCGCCTGCCCATCATTTGCCCGCTAGAAGAATTGACCGAACCCGAACTGGTGCGTGTCCTCACAGAGCCGAAAAACGCTCTGGTCAAACAATTCTCCAAGCTACTTAGCATGGAAGGCGTAGAACTTAACATCACCCGTGACGGCATGCTAGCCATGGCCAAAGAAGCACGCACCCGCGGCACAGGCGCACGCGGCCTGCGCAGCATTTTCGAGCGTCTCATGCTGGATGTCATGTATGATGTGCCCAGCCGCAACGACGTCCGCTCCGTCAGCATCAATGAAGCTGTCGTGCGCGGAGATCGCCCGCCTCTGTTGCGTAAAAAACCCGA
>JBIIUD010000456.1:0-3746 GCA_044340175.1 Verrucomicrobiaceae bacterium | reverse complement strand
TGCTTGCGGGAGCCAGAGTCGATGAGGACAAAACCGTCATTGGGAAAGGCTTCTTTGACCTTTGCGATGGCGGGTAAGCTGAGCAGTTGGCTCTGCTGAGCGGTCAAAGCAACAGGGGCGACGGGGGCAGCGGGTGGAGGGAGGGGGGAAGGCTCGACTTGCGGGAGCGCTTCAGGTTTGATGGAAACAGTGGCGGCTCCAGATTTAGCAGCGGGTGGTGAAATGACCGCAGGCGATCCGGCAGGTGCCGCACCTATGATCGGAGTTTGAGCTGCAGGCTGGGGTGGTGGGGGTGGCGGCGGCGCGCTGGAGGTGATGCCTTCGAGGAGACTGGGCAAAGGACGAGCACCGGCGGCATACAGTTCATTTTGTTGCTCGCGGAACATCAATACCTCGTTGCGCGCCGCGCGCGCTTCGAGATTTGCCTCCCAAGCGACGTAGGCGATGAGGCCGATGAGGGCAAAGCATAAAAGGAAAGCGAACCAGATGATCTTCATGATGAGCGGAAAGAAAGGAACTGGCATTGTAGGGGAAAGGGCGCTTGAATCCAGCTTCATTTCCAGATTCACTGACGCGGCTCATGATGACCCATCGATTTTTATTTCAGGCTCCCCAGACAAAGCCCTGTATCCGGGGTGCTTTTGGGCTGGCCGGAGCGCTTGTCGTCGTTTTGTCGGGTTGTGCCGGGAAACCCTGGGGCAACGCCCGTTTGGAGTCGGAGAAAAAGGCGGTGGCTGGTTTTGCCCCGGAGATTTGGACTGCGCTGGGCGTGGGTCAAGAGGCGGCTGCGGAAGGTTGGCTGCTTGATTTTGGCAATGAGGAACTCATTGCTCTAGTCAAAGAAGCACAGTCGGCAAATCCAGACCTCAAGGCGGCAGCGGCGCGGGTGGATCAGGCGCGTCAGGACGTGCGGGTGGTCACGGCGGATCTGTTGCCCACGCTGGATGGGAGTGGCAATGCTAGCCGAGCGCAGCGACCTGGAGATCAACGCTTTCCGGGGCTTGGGCAGCGGGCAAACCGGTTCACTTTATCGGCAGACATCGCGTGGGAGCCCGATTTTTGGGGTCAGATTCGGGATGAGCGTCGGGCCAGTGTGGCGAGCTTTGCGGCAGGCACGGCGGATTATCATGCGGCGCGTCTCTCCTTGGCGGCGAACACGGTCAAAGCAGCCTTTACGGCGGCAGAAGCCGAGGCGCAGGTGGCGTTGGCGGCTGAAAATGTGAGCACGCGGAAGATTCAGCAGCAGCTTTTGGAAAAGGCACTGGATCGTGGGTTGGACCCGGAACGTGCAGCGTTGGACGTTAGTCTGGGGCGGGCGGATCTGGCGCGTGCCGAATCCGAATTGACCAGTCAGCAGCGCGCGTTGGATGGAGCGAGGCGGAGTTTGGAGGGGCTGCTGGGCAGGTACCCTGCAGGGCGGGTGCAGGTGCTCAAAAGCCTGCCCGAACCACGCCGCCAAGTGCCCGCTGGATTACCGGCGACTTTACTGACACGGCGGCCCGATGTGTTGGCTGCGGAACAGCGGTTGTTTGCGTCTTTGAACCAGGAGAGTGCTGCGTGGAAGGCTCTGTTGCCGGGCATCCGACTGACGGGGGACAAAGGGTACAGCACTCAGACATTGGCTGACTTGATCACGGTGCAATCGGCGGTTTGGACTCTGGCCAGCGGAGTGACGCAGCCTTTGTTTCAAGGAGGGCGTCTTCAAGCAGGTGCCAAACGCGCCCGGGCACGTTACGATGAATTACTGAACAGCTATGCCGCCACTGCCCAAACAGCTTTTCGGGAGGTCGAGACCGGGCTGGCAGCGGAGCGATTTCTCGTGGAGCAGCAAGAGCAACTGGCGCGCGCTGCAGTGGAGGCCGAACGCTCGGAAGTGCTTGCCCTGGGCCAGTATGAACGAGGTCTGGTGGATGTTTTGACTCTTCTGGATTCCCGTCAGCGTGCCTATGATGCCAAGCGAGCCCTTACTTCGGCCCGTGCCCTGCGGTTGAGGAACCGGGCGGATTTGTATTTGGCTCTAGGCGGTGCGTTTGACTCCTAGCCTGTGTCGTGGTTTTTCTCTGGCTGGTGTGCCGACACTTGAGCCCAGCGCTGCCCTCGGTAGAATCTCAAGGTGCGGGATTATTTGCTGATACACGTGGTCGTGCTGGCTTGGAGCTTCACGTCAATTCTGGGACGCTGGATTGATCTGCCGCCTGTGGATTTGGTGGTGTGGCGGTCTGGATTGGCGGCGTTAGGGTTTGCGGGCGTGGCGTTGGTCACGGGGAAGCGGTTGGGGGGAGATTGGCGGCGGGCTTTGGGGCTGATGGGGGTGGGGTTATTGCTCGGTTGGCACTGGGTCTTGTTTTTTCTTTCGGCGCGTTTGGCCACGGTATCGGTCTGTCTGGCCGCGCTACCCACCGCAATGATCTGGTGCTCACTGATCGAGCCGCTGGTGGATGGTTCACGTCGCTGGTTGCGTGGGGAACTGCTCGTAGGCCTGGTCATGGTCGGTGCGGTGTGGCTGATCTATCAGGTGGAGTTCAGTCACTGGTGGGGATTCACTGTCGCCCTTGGAGCGGCGGTGCTGGCCGCATTGTATTCGGTTTTGACCAAGCAGATGGTGGTCAGGTGGCCCGCATCGGTGATTGGTTTTTATCAAATGACAGGAGCGATGCTGGGGGTGCTCTTGGGACTGCCTTGGGTGGGAGGTGGGGAGGGCTTGGCACTGCCTGCTGGGGGCGACTGGTTGAGCTTGCTGGTGCTGGCCTGGGGCTGCACCGTCGCTGCCTACATGGGTTATTTGGATGCCTTGACGCGGGTTTCGGTTTTCACGGTGAACGTGCTTTACAACTTGGAGCCTGTCTATGGCATCCTGTTAGCGCTCCTTTTCTTTGGTGAGGCTGAGAAAATGAGTCCTGAGTTCTATGCCGGTGCGGGAGTGATCGTCGCGGTGGTCCTGGCGTTGCCTTGGGCCAAGCAAAGAAAGCGGATCCATGGCATCAGAAATTGAAAATCTGAGGCGGTAGGGATTCATCAGTTGCGCAAGAGAGGGCTAATCGAAGCTGGTTTTTGCATTCTTTTTGTCCGATTCGACATCATGTCAGGCCTGACTGGCTGTAGGATTTTGTGCTTTCACGCCGTTGGTTTACCACAAACCTTTCCTCTTCTCTTATGTCCCAGCCTACTCCCGCTCCCATCAAGACCTCTTACGTTGGCACCTGGATCGCTTCCTTGCTGCTGATTGTGGCTTTCGTTTTTGGGTTACTGCTGTTCCCGCCGTATTTTGATAAAGTCGAGGGATTGGCGGAGCCTTCGTCCAATGTCTTGTTTTTCGGGCGGTTTCACCCGATCCTGGTACACCTGCCGGTTGGAGTGTTGGTTTTCCTCATTGTGGTGGAGATCCTCTGCTTGCGGCGCTCGATGGAGGAAAAGTTTGGGCAGGCCGCGCTTTTGGCGCTCTGGATGGGAGCCGCTGGGGCTGTTTTTGCCGTCTTGGCGGGCATCATGCTTTCCCGTGAAGGCGGCTTTGAAGGGGGCACTTTCACGCTGCATCAAGGGCTTGGAATTATTGGTACGGCAGGGATTCTGTTGGGGTTAATCCTGCGCCTGACGGGAATGAGCACGGAGAATCGGGGGCTAGTGGACGGCTACCGGGCAGTGCTGTTTCTTTCCTTTGCCATCATGGGGGTGGGGGCGCATTTCGGGGCGAACCTAGTGCACGGAAGCAAGTACATGACTCAGTATGCGCCGCCTTTCATTGCGAA
>JBIIUD010000455.1:0-3750 GCA_044340175.1 Verrucomicrobiaceae bacterium | reverse complement strand
CACCGTGCGCACCCAGTTAGTCACCACCAACCGCCGGGCCACAGGCTCATCAAATCCAATTCTGAGCCGCTCATGCAGCGGCACCTGCACCAGTGCGGTGGATCCCCACACCAAGATCACCAACGGTAGCCCCGTCAAAAACCACCCTTCCCGCAGTCCCAGCCAGAGCAATCCCACCGCGCTGCCCAGCTCGCACAGCATCATTGGACCCACCACCCAACTGATCCGCCGGCAATACTCAGCATGAAATGCCACAAACTCCACTCGTCCCACCCGCGCCAACATCGGATACTGCACCACCTGCACCAACCAAATCAGGCCCACTAAAGCCCAGGTCACCCCGATATGCAAAATCAGCAGCAAACTCATGATTGTGAAATTGGGGGGCGGCGCATCATCGACCCTTTAAGAACGCTCCAAGCCCCCACCAGGAAACCCCCAAGCAGTTCTAAGCCTGCTGCAAGTTCCCATAGCCCCCTTCGTTATCCCCACCGCATGACTCGCCTTCTTGTCACCCTGCTCAGTCTTATCGCTTTGCTTTCCCCAGCCGCCGACCTCCTGCGCGACGACTTTTCCTCAACCGCCCACCCCACTCGCAAACCGACCCGCGGCGCTTGGAAAATCGAGAACGGCACCGCCACCTGCACTCAAGATGACGCCCTCTACGCCAAGCACAAAAACCACGGCCCCGTCATCTGGTATGACGTCAAATTCACCGACGCCACCGTCACCTTTCAGTTCAAGCCCGACCCCAAAACCAAGACCTTCGTCTTCACTCTCAATGGCAGCGACGGCCACGTCTTCCGTTTCGTCACGAGCGGTCGCGGCACCAGCATCCGCGCATTTCCGCCGGAGCCACCCGATCATCAGTCCATCGCCCTGGGCAAAACCGGCCCTGCCCTCACTCCTGGAGCCTGGACCCCCGTTAAAATCACCCTCACCGGCTCGCAAGCCATCATTCAAATCGGCGACACCTACACCGAAACTGTCACCCACCCCTCGCTCGCCCGCCCCAAAACCACCCTTGGTCTCGGCTTCAGCTTCGGCAACCTCGCCGTCAAAGACCTTACCGTCACCGCCAAGTAACCAACCTTGGCATCCATCACAGACGAGCTCCTTGCAAAAGAATACCCCCGACAAGGCCTCTAGAATTCATCGCCTTCTCCGCCATCACAAGCTCACTCTCGTCGTGGTGCGTTCGAATTGCTGAATTCGGGTTCCAATCCCATCCAAAAGCAGGCCAAATGAAAAGTCTCTCTGAAAAAGAGTAACTCTGGTCCGAACAAAAAGCCCTCCATTTTTGTCTTTGCTTATGGCATTGTATTTGGTTCACACTTAGCGCTCCCCTTTTATGAAGATTTTTCCCTCGGTTACCTCCCAGCCTTTTTTGGTTGGTCTATTGCTCGCAGTGTCACTCACGCTGGTTTCGCCGAATCCCATGATGGCCCAATCCACTAATTGGGTGGCCGATCCTCTGACCTCCAGCGTCCGGGACACCGTCCTGGCTGTGGCTGTCCAGCCTGATGGCAAGTTCCTCGTTGCGGGTGAATTCATTCAGATTGGTTCCACCACCAAACGACACATCGCCAGACTCAACGCTGACGGCACCTTGGATACCGCCTTTACCGCTGCCACTGACGATGATGTGCACACCATTGCCTTGCAAAGCGACGGCAAGATCCTCATTGGAGGCGACTTCAGACTGGTTAACAATGTTCAACGCAGATCCGTAGCACGCCTCCTTCCGACAGGAGCTCTGGATACAAGTTTTAACGCTGGCACTCTGGACAAGTGCAGATCTTTAGCCGTGCAAACAGACGGCTCCGTCATCGTGGGCGGCATCCCCTATCTGACTCGTTTGTTACCTTCAGGAGCCTCAGACCCCAGTTTCACTTTGACCAGCAATCTTACCAGCGGGCACCGCATTTACACCCTGGCGATCCAATCCGACGGCAAAATTTTAGCCGGCGGTCTACTTACCGCATCGTCCAATCTACCAAACCCATCGCCAACTGTGGGACTCGTGCGACTCAATCCAAATGGCAGCCAGGATACCACGTTCGCCACACTATTTGATCTCCCTGTGCGCTCAGTTGCCATTCAGCCAGATGAAAAAATTCTCGTTGGAGGTGATTTCCAGAATGTGAATGGTGCACCGGCACCCTTTTTGACTCGTCTCCTTCCGACTGGTTTAACTGATAACACGATGTCCAACTACTTGGGTAGCGTAGGACTCGATATTTCCCCAGAAGGGTTTTTGGGTTCTGTGTATTCCATTGTCTTACTGCCTGCAGGCGGCTTCATCGCAGCGGGACCCGTCAACTTTGTTTCTGGCGCTAGCTCCCTCAACCACCTCGCACGGTTTGGACCCAATGGAGGCCTCGATGCAACCTTCGATGCCCGATTGAGAAGAACGGTCCACCAAGTCATCAATGTACCTGGAGAACGCCTTTTGGTAGGCGGTGATTTCACCTCCATTGCAGGGGTTGCTCGTGAGCGACTCGCCCGCCTTGCCGCACCCACACTCATCGGTAACGTTAGCCTTTCCAGCACGGGAGCTTCGATTCTAGAAACGGATGCCAACTTCACTTTTGATGTCACTCTTTCAGCCGCCGTTGCTGTTCCATTCACCGTTCCCCTTACCTTCAGTGGAACGGCGACGGCCGGCAAGGACTACACCCGTCCAGCGACTTCATTACGCTTTGAACCGGGTGAACTAACCAAGACCATCACGGTTCCCCTCCTTGATGACAACCTTATTGAAGGCAATGAAACCATCATCATCACCCTGTCGGAGCCAGCGGATCCAGCAGTCTCACGCACAGCCCCATTCACCGCTACCTACACCCTTCAAAGTGATGAATTAGCAGCCCAAATCACCTTGAATCCTGTCGGCCAAATCGCCGCAGTAGGCGCACCGGTCACTTTCACTGCTACTGCCACAGGCAATCCCATACCAACACTAGAGTGGCGTAGAAACGGCATCCGAATCTCAGGCGCCACCGCAAGCCCCCTAACACTGCCGTCGGTGACGCTTGCAAGTGCTGGAAACTACTCGATGAAGGCCATTGCTTCGAACACCTCCGCCACCACCATCAACGCACCGTTAACCATCGTTGATCAAACACCAATATCTTTACCGGGAGCCACAACAGCGATAGCGACACTGCGCCTGAAATTTGCAAGCCCCGAACGTCCAACATTCAAATGGTTTCGCAATACTGTCCCTGTCAGCGATATCCCAAATAAGATATCGGGATCAGCTTCACCCACACTCATCATTCGAAATCTAGCAATCACAGATGCTGACACTTACACCTGTGAAGTCACGACCTCCGCAGGCAGCCTCAACGGCGCCCCTATCAACTTGATCGTCTATGATTCAGTCCCTGAAGTCCTTTCAGTCGTCACACCCCTTGTCATTCCGACGGCGATGGTCAGTGAGAATGTGAACTACGCCATGCCTATCAACACTGACCCTCTCAAAACCCCCACAAAATTCACGATCACGGGACTACCGAGCGGCATCAAGTTTGACCCTATCACAGGTCGCCTCTTTGGCCGGGCTGTCAGGTCAGGAGTGTTCGATAATATCCAAATAACCCCATCAAATGCCAAAGGCCGTGGCACAAGAGTCACTGCTAGGATGGAAATTTTACCCCTGACCCCTGGCGTCGCCGGCAGCTACATCGCAAACATCACGCGTGAGCCCACCGTCAACGCCAACCTAGGCGGCAGCCTCGCGCTGAC
>JBIIUD010000454.1:0-3753 GCA_044340175.1 Verrucomicrobiaceae bacterium | reverse complement strand
AGCCACCCGCCAGTACCTGCCGCAGGGACCGCACCGTGCGCCACTGGAAACCCGGTTCTTTGTGCAGGCACACGGCCTGCACGGACGGCTTCAGACGGTCTTTGAACGGGCCCTCACGGCTGAGGCAACAAATCGTGATGGCATAGCGGGTGGGGTCCAAATGATTGCACACCTGCACCATGATGTTCTCCATGCCACCGGCATGAAGACTATCCACGATTTGAAGAAGACGAATGGGTTTCGGCATCCGCTATCCCTTCGCAGTTCTGGTTCGATCATGCAAGGCAATGCTGAGCAGGGGAGCTTGCGCACGAACTTTTTGGATTCTCCCATTGCACGAGCCATTCTTTCAGCCAACTCTGGGCTTGGGTGTTCCTTCATGGTCAGGATTCACTGCTTCATTCGACGATCGAACCCTTTTCCAATTTGCGAACCCCCGAGCGAGAGCGTCTTCAAAGCATGGAAAACTCAGTAACGCCTCCTCACCCGACCGCCTTTTTCATCAAACAAGGCCGTTTCTCAGGCATCAACGACAGTTTGCTCGCCCAATTGAAGACCCGCTTTCAGGATCACGATTGGCGGGTCATGGATGTGCGGGAGCAGTGGTTAGCTCAGGCACCGGGCTTGCGGATTCGCAATGTTGTTGCCGCCGCATGGACCTTCCGCAAGACGCTGCTTCGTCGGAAAGCCTCCTTGAGAGATGTTTGGTTGCGTTCGCCCTTGATTTTTCATGCCATCAGAGGCTTTGCTCAAAGAGAAGTGGGTCGTCGTAAGGGCGCGGTTCAGCTGTCTCTGGCTACCCAATCCCTGTTTGATGCTTCTGTGCCTAGTGTGCCTCACTTCATTTTCACGGACCACACCCATCTGGCAAATCTCTACTACCCCAGTTTTGATTCTGAAAATCTCCTGCCAGACGCCGTGATCGACCTAGAACGGCAAGCCTACCAAAACGCCCGGTGTGTTTTTGCCATGGGTTCCCATGTGGCACGGTCGTTGAAAGAACATTATGGCCTGGCCCCTGAGCGGACGGTCGTCTGTGGCGGGGGAGCTAATTTCCATCATCTTCCTGCGCTGGATAACGCGCATTATGAAAACGGTGCTATCGGTTTTGTCGGAATCGACTGGAAGCGCAAAGGCGGGGAGGCCTTGCTGGGTTCTTTCAGGCTCGTTCGCCAGAGGCTTCCCCATGCCACTCTCCACTTGGTTGGCTGTCCTCAAGGGGAGGAAGAGCAGGGGGTTTACTGGTATGGCCGACTTCCCCAAGAAGAGGTCGCACGTGTGCTTTCGAAGGTGTCCGTGTTTGCCTTTCCTACGCGCATCGAACCGTTCGGTCTCGCTCCGATTGAGGCGGCAGCCCTTGGATTACCTGTCGTCGCTTCCAACGTGGGGGCCATGCCGGACATAGTGCAGCAGGAGAAAACCGGCCTGCTGGTGCCCCCAGATCATCCAGAGGAGCTTGCCGCCGCCTTGTTAAGGCTGCTGACCCAACCCGAGACTGCCCATCAGATGGGGCAAAACGGCCGCCAACACGTTCTGAGTCACTTCACTTGGGATCGCGTTGGGGAGCGCGTCGCTGAAGGCATTTCGCGCTCCTTGTCATCCGCTGGCTGCCCTTAGGGCCAAGTTTTCAGCGCTTCCTTTCCTGACCATGGTCACGATCATCATCCCCAGCTACAATTACGCCCGCTTCCTGCCGGACGCCCTGGACTCGGCCTTGAATCAACAGAATATCCCGGGATCGGTCGCGGTCGAAGTGCTCGTCATTGATGACGGTTCCACCGACGACACGGCCGCCGTTGCCGCTCGCTATGGCGACCGAATCCGCTATCACCGCAAAACCAATGCCGGTCTTTCGGCGGCGCGCAACACGGGCATGGTGGAGGCCCGTTATGACGCGGTCATTTTCCTCGATGCGGATGATCAACTCACCCCTGACGCGGTCAGCACACTCTTGTCGGCATGGCAGCGCTTGGAGCCTCGGCCCGCCGTTCTTGCAGCACGCGACCTGCCTGTGGACGTGGCCGGACAACCGTTGGCCCCCCGTCCTCCGCAAAGTACCTCCGTGACACCCTTCACCGCCCGTCAGTTGGTCCTGCGCAACCGCTTCGCACCCGGCGTCCTTGCCGACCGCCGCGCCCTCCTCGACCTCGGCGGATTCGACCCTGCCCTGCGCGCGTCGGAGGACCGTGACATGTGGATCCGCGTCGCGACCCGCCACCCGGTAGCCTTTTTGGACCACGTCGTTCTGCTCAAACGGGATCACGGTGCCAACATGTCCCGGGCTGCTGTTCAGCAGACGGCTGCCATCGAGCAGGTGCTTGCCAAAGCCTTTGCCAACCCGGAATTGCACCTGAGTTCCTCAGATCGCCGCCTGGCCCGCGCCATTTGTTATTATCAGTCTGCGCTCATGCATGCGGACGCTGGGGACAACGCCACAGCCCTGCACCAGATGTTCCGCTCTATCAGAACCGCCCCATTGGGGTCCGGCCAAGACGGAGCCATCCCTCGATGGAGCCGCCTGTTCGGAATGGCAAGCTTGATTTCGAAAACACTGAGAGGTGCTTTTCGGTAGGCTTGGGTTGGAGGTTAGCCCGAAATCCGATATCGGAGGCATTCGATAAACTTGGGCGTTCGTCGCGAAGGACTTTCAAGGGATTCCTGAATGGAATCTCCTCAGTCACTTGGATTTGTCCAATAATGGTTCGCTCAATTCCAAAAACCGCCGAGCGGCACGATCCCAGCTGAACTCACTTTTCACCCATTCCCGTGCCGTCTTGATCAAATCAGACCGACCTTTGTGATCACGCATTAGGCCAATCACCGCATCGGAAAAAGCTGAGGGTTCGTCCTCAATCAGCGCATGAACACCGTTCTCGACGGGCAGTCCTTCCACCCCAATTCTGGAGGATACGACGGCTAAACCCGCTGCCATGCCTTCAAAGACTTTGATCCTTGTGCCACCTCCGACTCGCAGAGGGAGAATCATGATTGAGGCGCGGGCTAGGTATGGGCGGACGTCAGCAACTGTGCCGGTGAATTCGATTGAAGGGTCAGCCTCGGCTAGAGCTCTCAATGAGGCGTGCGGATTACGTCCAATCAGAAGCAGTTTAGATTCAGGCACCGCTTTTTGAATGGCTGGGTAACTGTTCTTCACAAAATGATGGATGGCCTCCACATTGGCATGCCAGTCCATTGAACCCAAAAAGGCCATCGTTGCTGGCTCCGAATTTTGAGCCGGTGTGAAGTAATCGCAGTCCACGCCTGTAGGGACCCAGCCCAGAACGTTTTTCATGCCCCGATGGTTTTGGAAGACATCGGCTTCTTCCGCAGAAACGGCAATTTGACCGTCCGCATGGAGTGCCACTTGGTTTTCGAAACTTCGTGTCAGATCGCGCTCACGTGAGTAGACAAATCGTTTGAGTGGGTTGGCTGCTGCTTTGGTGTGCCGCTGCCATATGAGCGACTCTAAATTGTGTTGAAACACGATCAGCGGCGGATCACTTGATCGTGTTTGACCATCAAAATGCACATATGACATCAAGTAATCGGCTACCACCAAGTCAGGCCGTTCTGTTCGCTCGAGCAGACTGCGAATCAAAGCACGAGCTTTGCGCGAATCATATTTTTCGCATGAAAAGGGGCGTTTACCGAAACACGCATTTCTGAGGGCTGAGGCGTAAAACCTCCATGATTGGCTTCTGATGAGGTCGTGAGGATAAGTGGTCAGTTCATCGCAGTATTCGCCTGCCAAAC
>JBIIUD010000452.1:0-3778 GCA_044340175.1 Verrucomicrobiaceae bacterium | reverse complement strand
CCCGCATCGGCCTCGTCTGCTGCGCACCGTTCTCTTGCTGCGCTGCGTTCACTGCCTCGGCCTCTTTGTCTTTGGACTTTATGCCAAATAAGATAGCAGATAAAATAAACTGACGCTGGTGCGGATTGAGCGGGTTCTTTGGAAATGAAGACAAGGAGACACGGACTCGGTGTTGACTTGGAGGAGGGTTGGGACGCTTTGGGGGTGGTGCGGACTTTGGCGGGGCCTTATGTGGGCATGGGAAGGCGCTCGAAGTGGCGGCGGCGGATCAAGGAGTTGGTGGCACGGCCTTCGACGTGTTTCCATTTGATGTCGCGGATCTGCGATGGGTTGCCGTTGTTTGATGAGACGGATAAGGAGGCGCTGGTGATTGTGCTGCGGAAGCTGGCGCGGTTTTTCTTTTCAGGCCGCCTCCCGGCCTGAAAACCCTGCGGGCAGCCTCTGGCTGGCGGTCTCGCCTGGACCTTCCAGGCTCGGCTCAGGGATCAAGCTGCTGACGTATTGCGTTATGGGGAATCACTTCCACGCGCTGGTGCGGGTGCCGGAGCGCACGGCGTGGTTGCAGCGGTTAGATGGGCCGGAAGGTGAGGCGCGGTTGCTTTACAGCAAGGAGTTTGTGGTAGGGCTGGAGTTGGAATTAGCGGAGTAGCGGCGAAATGGGCGGGTGGCGGAGGCGGAGCGCTGTATGGTGGATTTGAAGCGGCGGTTCTGTGATATCTCGGTGTTCATGCGGGCGGTGAAACTGCGGTTTTATCCTTCGCTAACGCTCAGGCTCCGCAGAGTGGCTGCGCGAGGAATGGAAGCCGCTGTCGCTGGTTCAACAAGCGGCACGGGCGGCGCGGGACGTTGTGGATGGGGCGGTTTAAGAGTGTGGTCGTTGAGGGACACAAAACACAAGACTGCAAGACTCAAGATGGAGCCTCAGTGGATGCGTTGAAGGTGATGGCGGCTTACATTGATTTGAATTGCCCTTCGCTTCGCTCACGCCCTGCAGAATGGCTTTGCTGAATGCATGCCGTTATCGTGGTTAGGCAGTCGCTGCGGGCGGAGTTGGTGGAGCAGGCGGGGGATTATCGGTGAAGCGGGGCGCGCGGCCTATAGCGGGCGGTGGTGGGCTGCTCTCAGGTGCGCTTCATGCGTTAAGGGATTTCAGGACCAAAGGGTAGCGTTCATGGTCGCAAGTCCGATTCATGAACCCGGGGCAGCAACGGGAATCGATGCTCAGGTGCGCAAGGATGGGCGCGTTTTTTTGACTTTGTGACTGATAAGGATCGCGACCACGCGCGATGGGTTGGCATCTTGGATGCTGTCACCAGGGGATCGGGCCATCGGCGCCGAAGAAACCACCGCTGGGGCCGTCTGGGGCAAGCTGCGCGTAATGGATCAGCGTAGCGGCTCCTTCTTCGGGGGAGCGTGGTGCGGAGGTGCCGCCCATGTCGGTACGGCACCATCCGGGGCTGACGGCGTTGATGCGAATGGGGCTGCGGACCAGTGCCAGGTGCTTGGCCCATGACAGGGTGAGCATGTTCAGCGCGGCTTTGGAGGTGGCATAGCAGGTGCCGATGTATTGCGCGAACTCGCCCTCCGGTGGGGCGCCGTATTCGAACGAACCGAGGCCTGAGCTGACGTTGACAATGCAGGCATTCGGTCGGGCGGCGGCGAGCAAGGGGATGAAGGCCTGGGTGACGGCGTGCGGACCGGCGACGTTGGTGAGCAGGGTTTTGACCATGTCCGTTCCGGGCACGGTGGCGGGGTTGGCGTCGGTGGAGGGATAGATGCCTGCGTTGTTGATGAGGATTTCCAGTGACTCGACGATGGAGGCGACTTGGGTGACAGCGTCGGCCAGGGTTTCGGGGCGGGTGACGTCAAGCAAAAGAGGAATGACATCACCTGCGAGCTGGGCAGCGGCTTCCTCGGCGGTTTCAATGTTGCGCGCAGTGAGGAAGACGCGATAGCCAGCGGCGGCGAGCTGGCGGGCGCATTCGAGGCCGAGGCCGCGATTGGCACCGGTGATGAGGGCGGTGGACATGGGATTGAAAGGAGAGAGCTCTGAGGGTGTTAGGGCGAACGAATTAATGATCGGCTAAAGCCTTGACTCCAACTTTGTGGGGGCGTGGGTTAGACGAAGTCGGTGATGGAGCCGAAGTCGGCGTCGAAGAGGCGGCGATAGGTGCGGAAGGCAAAGCGGTCGGTCATGGAGGCGATCCAGTCGCAGATGAGGCGGGCGCGTTGCGCCGGTTCTTCGGTGCGGTCGATGTCGGTTTCGACATCGGCGGGCAAAAGGTGGAGCGGGTTGGAGCGGCGCTCGATGTAGCGGTCCTGCAGGACGTCAAACATGCGCGTGAGGATGAAGTCCGCCTTGTGATCAAGCTGCTGAAGCTGGGGGGAGCGGAAGACGAGCTCGTAGGCGAGGCGTTTGTTCAGGTTGGCCTGAGCTTTGACTTCGGGGTCGATGTGCAGGTGCCACTGGTGGCGTTGGGTTTGATTGCTGAGAAAGTTGGCGGTGGGCTGCAGGGAGGTGGCGCGGATAAAGGCACCGATGGCGCGGTTCAAGCGGCCTTCGACGCGGTTCTCTTTGATGGCTTTGATGAGAAAAATCACCTGCTCGGCCTCGTGTCCGGTGAGGGAATTTTTTTCCGCCCAGGCCTCGAGCTTGGTGCCGGTGATGAAGCCAGCGTGGATGCCGTCGGCGAGGTCATTCAGGGAGTAGGCGGTGTCGTCGGCCCAGTCCATGATTTGGCATTCGATGCTGCGGAAGGCGTTGCGTTCATCCCCAGGTGTCAGCTCGATGGGGAAAGCCTCGCCACCGAGCGTGAAGTCGAGCACGGGCTCCTGGTCGTCATAGAGGTAGTGGTTTTTGGCGTCGGGCGTTTCGGAGCTGAGGGTCTTGTATTTCAGCACCGCATCGAGCAGTGCGCGGGTGGGGGCGATACCTTGTTTGCGTTCGGAGAAGAGGGTCTGGGTGAGGAGGCGGAGGGTCTGGGCATTGCCTTCGAAGCCGCCGTAGGGGCGCATGAGGCGGTGCAGGGTGCGCTCGCCGGTGTGGCCGAAAGGCGGGTGACCGAGGTCATGGGACAGGCAGGCGCATTCGACGAGGTCGGGGTCAATGAAACAATCGGCGTCCAGAGAGTTGCTGTCCTGCTGAAGCCACCCGCAGATGGAGCGGCCGATCTGGGCGACCTCGATGGAGTGTGTGAGTCGGGTGCGGTAGAAATCGTATTCGCCAGAGAGGAAGACCTGGGTTTTGCTTTGGAGGCGGCGGAAGGCGGAGGTGTGGATGATGCGATCCCGGTCGATCTGAAAAGCAGTGCGGTACTCGCCTTCGGGGGAGGGGCGCGCGGCCTGGGTTTCGAGGTCGAAGGCGTTGTAGAAGCGATTGGGCGTCGGCATGGAGTGACGGCAGACTACGGAACGCAGGGACGGGAGCAAGCGTTCTATGGCAGGGGCGGCAGTGTGATCCGGTAGGAATAGGGGGAGTTTTTTCATTGCCATGAGCTCCGGGGGGAGAGTGATGGCTTGATTTGCACTGGTAGCTTCGCTTTGATGGTGAGATGAAAATTCTAACGCTAGCTGCTGCGGTTTGTTGGTTGTCTTCCGTTCACGCGGAACAGGTGGAGAAAGTGTTCCAAGGGAAACAGGAGCTTGCGGTGGGGTATCGATATCTGCTGGCGCTGCCGGAGGGGTATGAGGCGGATGCGTCGAAGGAGTGGCCGCTGATCGTGTTTCTGCATGGGGCGGGGGAGCGCGGTGAGGATTTGAAACTGCTTTTGAAGCATGG
>JBIIUD010000451.1:0-3785 GCA_044340175.1 Verrucomicrobiaceae bacterium | reverse complement strand
CCTTCGAAACTCACTTGAACCGCCGAAGTTTCGTGTTAGTCTGAACCTACGTCTCTCTAAAAACTAGAATGTTTGATTCAATTCGCAGGGCCAAACTGCAGCGCGAGGGACTCTCGTGTGGCCGCGTCCGCCGCAAGCATCAAGAGGGAGATTGGCGTGATGTCATTCGCACTCATCGCCTCGCTACGTTCCTGCTCTTCGGCTTGTTCGTTGCGGCCATCGCCATCCTCATGGTCTTTGGCTCCAAGGTCACCGCAGGATTGCCCCAGCCCGGCCTTCTGATTTACTCCTGCGCAGCCGCCCTCATTACCGCGCTCATCATTCACATTCGAGTCACCATGGGTGACGTCATCACAGACAACCGCTCACTCGGCCTTGTCCTCGGCACCATCGTCGTTCACCTCTCTCTAGTGGTCCTTCTCTTAGATTTCGGCTACACCAAAGGCTGGACCGGTGTGTTGCTCGTCCTCACCCTCCCCCACGCTGCCGCCCCCCTGTTTCTGTCGGTCTTATTGGGTCGCAAAGCCGGTTTATTCGCGGCGATCTATGCCACCATGCTTGGCGTCCTCATCGCCGTCTCCGTCAGCCCCTTCACCTTCCTTGCCGCTTCCACCCTGGTGGGGTTTCTCAGTGTCGCTTTCACCCGAAAGGTCAGCCGCCGCAGCCATCTCTTCAAAGCCGGACTTTACTTGGGCCTCGTCGCTGCCGCCTTTTCCCTCGTTCTGCATACTGCCTCCAATAGCAGCTTCAGCATCCCCTTCACCACCCTGCTGGGCGTTCCCTTTTTGTCCGGCTTCTTTACCGGCATCATCGTCAGCGGTCTGCTACCCGTTCTGGAGTCCCTCTCGGGTGTCACCACCGATATTTCTTGGCTGGAACTTTCTGATTTGAATCACCCCCTCATGCGCCGCCTCAGCATTGAGGCACCCGGCACCTACCACCACAGCCTCATGGTCGCCAGCCTCTCCGAAGCCGCTGCCGAGGCCATCGGTGCCCGTCCCACCCTCTGCCGTGTCTGCTCTTACTTTCACGACATCGGTAAGCTCTCCAAACCCGAGTACTTCATTGAAAACATGACCCCGGGGGAAAATCCCCACGATGACCTCACCGCCCGCATGAGTGCCCTTGTCCTCATCGCCCACGTCAAAGACGGCGTTGACCTCGGCATCAAGCACAACCTCAACTGTCAGATCCTCGACGTCATCGAGCAGCACCACGGCACCACCCTCGCCTTTTACTTCTACAAACGCGCCCTCGACCAACGCGCCGAACTCCTCAAGCAAGCCGGCGAAACCAAAGCCAATGAGGACGACATCCCTCAAGTCTCTGCAGACGTCTTCCGCTACCCCGGCCCCCGCCCCCAGTTCAAAGAAGCCGCTATCATCTCCCTGGCCGACGCCATCGAAAGCGCCTCCCGAAGTCTCGATAAGCCCAACGCTTCCCGCATCGACAGCCTCATTTCCGCGATCATTCAGCACCGCATCTCCGAGGGCCAACTCGACGAATGTGACCTCACCATCGCCGACCTCGCCCGCATCAAGGCCAGTTTCGCCAAGAGCCTGATAAGCATGATGCATGGCCGCCTCAAATACGGCCACCCCGGCACGGACGCCGCCACCGACAACCCGCCTTCCGCACGCTCCGGCAACAACCCACCAGACGCCATCATTGAAGCCTCCTTCCCCATCCATGGCATGGGCAACCGCCGCCGCCCTAACCAAGGCGCACAACCGTCCACCGGCAAGTCCGCCTCCGCCGCCTGACCCTCATGCAGCCCCCGCTCATTGAGATCCACGTCAGTGACGCTGCCGAGCCTCTACTCCCCGCTGGCCTCAACCTTGCCCGCCTTGTCCTGATTGCCGAGCACGCCTACCCTGCCTGTCTCGCCGCCGCACGCCCTGAGCAAAATGTTCTTGCCCTGCTGACCGAACTCGAGGTCACCCTTTTGAGCGACCTCGAGATCGCCGGGGTGCACGGCGAGTTTCTCGACGACCCAACTCCCACCGACGTCATCACCTTTCACCACGGGGAAATCCTCATCTCTCTTGAAACCGCCGCGCGTCAAGCACCCCTCCATGGGTTCAACGCCGCAGATGAAGTCACCCTTTATCTTATCCACGGTCTCCTTCATCTTGCGGGCTGGGACGATCATGACCCCACCGAAGCCGCCGCCATGGCTACCCTTCAGCACAGCCTACTCACGGCCGCACTCAACGCCGTTCCAATGCCATCCCCGGATTGATGCCCGGCATCTCCTTTGGTGAAATCATCCCCCTGGGTTGCACCGCGCTACAAATGGTATATTCTCACCCTTCCTTCCTCATCCATACTCATTTTTTCTCATGATCAAAGTCGGACTCGTCTCCCTCGGCTGCGCCAAAAACCTCATCGATTCCGAAATCATGGTCGGGCACCTTCAACAGGCCGGCATGGCCATGACACCTGAACCCGAATTGGCCGATGTCCTGATCATCAATACCTGTTCCTTCATCGACATGGCCAAAAAGGAAAGCGTTGGCGCTATCCATGATGCCGTCGATGCCCGGGAGGAAGGCGGCGCCAAGCGCAAGAAGCAAAAAATCATCGTCGCAGGTTGCCTCTCCCAACGCTTTGCTCAGGAACTCCCCGGTCTCATGCCAGACGTGGATGCCTTCATCGGCCTGGACCAAATCACCAGCGTCGCCCCCATCATCCAGGGACTCATGGGCGCAGACCAGCAGGAAAACCTCGTCACTCGGCAGCCCAAATACATTCCTGATTACGACACCCCCCGCTTCCGCCTCACGCCAAAACACTTTGCCTACATCAAGATCGCCGAAGGCTGCAACCACCCCTGCTCCTTCTGCATCATCCCACAAATCCGCGGCCGCCACCGCAGCCGCACCCAGGAATCCATCGTCAAAGAAGCCCGTGACCTCGTCGCCGCCGGGGTCAAAGAGATCAACCTCATCTCCCAAGACACCACCTACTTTGGCATGGACAAATGGACCGAGGAACGCCCCAAACCCCGCTCCGGCGTGGACTCATCCAAAGGCGAGTCTCTCTCCACCCTCATCCGTGCGCTCAATGAGATTGAGGGCGACTTCTGGATCCGCCTTCTCTACACCCACCCCGCTCACTGGAGTGACGACCTCATCCAAGCCATCGCCGAGAGCCCCAAAGTCGCCCGTTACATCGACATGCCACTCCAGCATATCAGCGACAACATGCTCACTCTCATGCGCCGCGAGACCGATGGCGCTTACATCCGCGATCTCCTCAAACGCATCCGCGCTGGCATCCCAGGCATCGCCATTCGCACCACCTTCATCGTCGGATTTCCGGGCGAAACCGACGCCGACTTCAACGAACTCGTCAACTTCATCGAAGACAGCAAATTTGAACGCGCCGGCGTCTTCAATTACTCCAAAGAGGAAGGCACCCGTGCCCACAACATGGACGGTCACATTCATCACATGACCCGCAAAGCCCGCTGGAATGAGGCCATGCGTGCCATTCAGCGCAGTATCGAGCGCTTCAACACCACGCAAGTCGGCATTAAGCGCCGCGTCCTGGTCGAAGAACCTGGCGTCGCCCGCTCCGAGATGGACGCCCCCGACATCGACACCACCGTCTTCGTCGATCCTACCCTTCCCGTCGGCCAGTTCGCCGAGGTCACCATCAAAGAATGGCGCGGCTACGACCTCGTCGCCGCTTAGTTAGAAGAAGATCGCTCATCAATCATCCAGTCTAGGTGGCCACATTGAGGCAGCCGCCATATGCCCGCAGTTTTGTGATTTCCTGAT
>JBIIUD010000450.1:0-3790 GCA_044340175.1 Verrucomicrobiaceae bacterium | reverse complement strand
GCCCAGGACGCCCCCCTGCCCACCTCCCTCAAAGCCGCCAAGATCTAGCCCCACCCCTCACCACTCAGTCATCACTGAATACTGATCACTGATTACTGCCCACTGAATACTGCCCACTCACCCCCTCCTTATGCGGCAACTCCTCCTTTTTCTTTTTCTCCTCGCCTCTCCCTCACTTTACGCCGTCGGCGGCTTCTCCCATAGCGTCACCATGGACCCTGAGTCCCGGGACACCATCACCGCCACCTCCTTCATCGACAACGTGCCCAGCGTCGGCTTCATGCCGCTGAAGGTCACCATCGACAACCGTTCCGCCAACGACAGCACCTGGTCACTCAGTCCCATGCGCACAGGTTCCGAATGGATCCAAGCGTCCTGGTCCTTCCCCGTCAAAGCCGGCACCCGGGGTGAATTCGACATCCTCGTGCCCCTGAAGTGCGGCAATTACGCCTACCGCTGGGGTGCCCAGTTTTTCTGGAGCGGTCCCGGGGTGGACTCCGCCATGATGCAACTGCCCCAGACCAGCCGCTCCTCCAGCACGACGGGCACCCCTTTCATCGGCCTCTCGGACTCCCTGCATACCACCTACTGGGGCCCGCTGGAGGCGGCAAAAAGCAATCTGATTGGCACAGCGCTCGACCTTACCCAAGCCCCCGCCGACTGGCGCGCCTACAGCGGTCTCGACCAGATCTTCATGACCGCCCAAGAGTGGCTCACCTTTCCTGCCGACAAAAAGCAGGCCCTGCTCCAGGCGCTCGCGCTCGGGTCCGACCTGGCCCTGGTCTGCAAGACGCCCGATGAAGCGGATCTCATCCGCAAGGCCCTGGGCCGTGAAGGCAAAGGCAACGCCATCACTTGGCGCACCGGGTCCAGCAGAGTCACCCTTTTGATCGGCGCCAACATCACCACCTCCGAGATCGAAAACCAACTCCGCAGCAGCAACGCCAAAGCCGATCTGCTGGCCAATCACCGCCTCTCCAGCTACCTCGACGAAGCAGTCGCCCAGATCAGCACCGCCGGCCCGCTGGTGCTGCTTTTCATCGTCCTCTTTGGCATCATCGCCGGGCCTGTGAACCTCTTTGTGCTGGCTCCCGCTGGGCGTCGACACCGTCTTTTCATCACCACCCCGCTGATCTCCCTGGGCGGCGCGGTCATCCTGGCCGCCGCCATCTTCATCCAGGACGGCACTGGCGGCACCGGCGTGCGCCTCATCCACGCCCAACTCCTGCCCGATCAAAAACAAATGGTCATCCAACAGGAGCAGGCCTCCCGCACCGGGCTGCTCTTCGGCAGCGCCTTCACCCCACCCCCCGCCACCTGGGTGCAGCCCCTCTCCACCGACACCAAAACCCATTCCAACACCCGCTTCAGCAACAGCGACAGCTACACCATCGACCCCAGCGGACAGCACCATGGCGACTGGTTCCGCAGCCGCACCCGCCAGAGCCAGCTCGTCACCACCGTCGTGCCCACCCGGGCCGCCATCGAGTTCACCCCTGGAGAGCCGCCATCCATCGTCTCCAGTTTTGAGGTGGCACTTACCACCCTCTACCTCCTCGACGCCCAAGGCAAAGGCTGGACCGCCACCAACGTCCGCCCTGGCGAACGCGTCACCCTGACTCAGGCCGAGTCCAACGCCACCCGCCAATGGTGGCAGAAACAAATCACCGACCACGAGCTTGCCAGTAGCCTGGATGCCACCACCGAAGCCGTCGTCCCCCAAAACATCTACTTCTACGCCATCGCCGCCGACCCCGGCCCGCTCCCCATCGAAACCCTTTCCGCCATCCGCTGGAAGACGCCCCTGACCCTCATCTCCGGCCCCCTCGCCACGAAACCCTGACCCCAGGTCACCAAATCCTCGTCGTCCTCCTCGTCCTCGTCCTCCCCCAAATCCCGTCCCTCCTGCCCCCAAAAATGCCCACCACCGAACCCCTCGTCGAAGTCCGCGACCTCGACCGCAAATTCGCCCAGGTCCACGCCGTCAAGGGCATCTCCTTTGACATCCACCCCGGCCAGGTCGTCGGCTTCATCGGAGCCAACGGTGCTGGCAAGACCACCACCATGCGCATGATGGCCACCCTGGAGCGCCCCACTGGCGGCAGCATCCGCATCGCCGGACATCACGTCGTGCGGGAGCCCCAAGCCGTCCGCCAGGCCATCGGCTGGATGCCGGACAACTATGGCACCTACGCCAACATGAACGTCTTTGAGTACCTCGACTTCTTTGCCCGTGCCTACGGCCTGCGCGGACCCAAGCGCCGCACCCGGGTGGAGGAGATCCTCGACTTTGCCGACCTCACCCCCCTCGCCGACCGCCCGATCAACAAGCTCAGCAAAGGCATGGGCCAGCGCCTCTGCTTTGGCCGCATGCTGCTGCCGGATCCCCAGTTTCTCATCCTCGACGAACCCGCCGCCGGGCTCGACCCCAAGGCCCGCATCGAGTTCAAGAACCTTGTCCGCATCCTGGCTCAGCAGGGCAAGACCCTCTTCATCTCCTCCCACATCCTGTCCGAACTCGGAGAAATGTGCGATACCCTGCTCTTCATTGATGCCGGGAAGATCGTCTATCACGGTGCCTCCGAGCAGCTCCGCCGTGGCAACGCAGGCAACGCCCACGGTCATGCCACCGGCCTGCAAGTCATCGACATCTCCCTGCTCGGCGATACCGCCGCCCTGCTCGACTGGATCTCCCTCCGCCCCGGCCTGAAGGTCCTGGACAAACGCCGTGATGGTGCCCGCATCGAGCTGGATGCCAGCGACGACGAAGCCCTGGCCACCACACTCAAGCAGATGATCAGCGACGGCCTAGCCATCACCGAATTCCACCGCGTGGAACGCAAACTCGAAGACGCCTTTGTGGACATGGTGCGCGGCCTGCAAACCCCACCGCCCCTGCCCCCACGCCCTTCCAACTGAGAACCGTGAACTTGAAACTTGAACCTTGAACCGTCCATCACCAGCGACTGGCCAGACTGGATGAACCCCATCCTGGTCAAAGAACTGCGCCAGAGCCTGCGCAGCCGCTGGTTTGAGATGATCTTTCTCTGGCTCTGCGGCAGCCTCACCCTGATCACCGCGTTTGGCACGACCATCGACGCCCGCACCGGCACCACCAGCGTCTTCTGGATCGCGGTGGTGGCCACCTTCCATCTCCTGCTTCCCTTGCGCTCCGCGCTTTCCGCCAGTGACGATCAGCAGAGAGGCAATGTCGAACTCATCCGCGTCATCGGCATCAGCGCCGAAACCCTGGCCAACCAGCGCTTCACCGCCCTGTTCTTTCACACCCTCATCCTTGCCAGCCTGGTCCTACCCCACGTCACCCTGCGCTACTTCATGGGCGGCATCGACCTCATCGACGAACTGCAATACCTGGCCCTCCTCACCTTCACGACCCCAGTGGTTGGCAGCGTCTTTCTCTGGCTCTCCATCCTCGGGACACTTGGCCGCATCGTGCTCGGTGTCATCCTGTTCTTTCTCTTCATCCTTTTTGAATCCCTCATCGCCATGAGCGCCTTTGCCGCCGGAGAAGCCGCGGTCATTCCTTTTGTTCTCCTGCTGTTTGGCAGCCTCATCGGCTTTCTCGTCGCCAAAGCCTTCGTCGCCGAAGCCTATCTCCTCGAGCGCCAACCCCTCATCCCTCTCGGGTGACATAGACTCAAGACTCAAGACTCAAGACTCAAGACCCAAGACCCAAGACCCAAGACCCAAGACCCAAGACCCAAGACTCAAGACTCAAGATTCAAGATTCACTACTGACTACTGACTACTGACTACTGACCACTGACCA
>JBIIUD010000449.1:0-3799 GCA_044340175.1 Verrucomicrobiaceae bacterium | reverse complement strand
CGCACTTCCAAAAGTGCGTCCTTCACCTGTTCCTGCGAACGAGCCTACAAGCTTCCTTTCCCCCCGTAGGCGCACTTCCAAAAGTGCGTCCCCCTCCGCCCGCTCACAACCTCTTCTTCACCCTACCCCAGATCAGCTTCCCATCCAAACCCCAGCTCATCATCTCTGAGGTGCGCACCTCGACCTTCCCCAGACCGTTCGTAGCGTGAACGTCATTTGGTTTGCCTGCTCCTTATTCGAAGCAGCACACGCAAAACCGTGAGTCACAAACATTCGATCGATCTCACCGCACGTATTGGGAGAAACCAATGATCCCTCACCCGCGCAGCCATCGGTCTCTGCGTTCTTCGACAAAGGCGTCATCGTTCAAAGGCGGATAAGCCGCATAAACTCGATCGATTTCCTCCGCCTGTCCCGGACTCAATCCTTCCGCTTCATCCAGGCACCACAGTCCCTCCAAGATCCCCTGCCGCCGCAGCACCTCATGCAGGCCAGCGATGCAGCCATGGAATCCATTCGCGGCATCAAAGAACGCCGCGTTGCAATCCGTCACCTCGACCCCCAGCTGCAGCAGTTCAGAAGTCGCTCCTTCCGCCTTGCATCGCGCCTGCAAAGCCACGGCTTTCTGCGTCCAGACCGACCAGTGCCCCAGCAACCCACCCACGATCCGGCGTACCCTGCCGCCAAATTCAAACGGCGTCACCAGATCCGCCACGATGTTGTCGTCATTGCCGGTGTAGAGAGCGATGTCCTCCCGCCCGGCCTCCATCACGGCCCGGATCACATCCAAGGTCTGGTAGCGATTGAACGGCGCCATCTTGATCGCCACCACATGGGGAATCTCCGCAAACCGACGCCAAAACGAAAAGGGCAGCACCCGCCCACCGACGCTCGGTTGCAGGTAAAAACCCACCACCGGCAGCACCTCCGCCACCGCTTGGCAATGCGCGATGAGTTCATCCTCAGTAGCCGCTTTCAACGCCCCCAAACTCAACAGCCCCGCATCGTAGCCCAAGCGATTCAGCAATGCCGCCTCCTGGACGGCCTGACGTGTCGGCCCGCAGATCCCCCCCACTTTCACCAGCACCCGATCTGCCCGCGCCATTTCCTCCGCCGCCAGCGCCAGCACCGGCTCAAACAGGCCCACTTTGGGATCTCGAATGCCAAACTGCGTGGTGTGCACCCCCACCGCCAGCCCACCCACTCCCGCATCCAGGTAATACCGCGTCAGCGCCCGCTGCCGCCGCTCATCCAGCTTGCGCTGAGCCGTCAAGGCCAGCGGATGCGCCGGGATCGCCACCCCCGACTGCAACCCATCACGCACGTCGCTTTGCATCCTTCAATCCTTGTTAAAAGGCTCCGTCTCGCACTTCGAAATGCGTCGGTTTGCCCAGGGTGCTGCCACCCGCCAGCACCCAGGCTGCTGTTGCCTCCACCATTTCAGGAATCGTCACTCGCGGCGGACCAAACCACTCATACGACAGGCTGGCATCAAACAACCACGCTGCCTCAGCCTCTTGTCCTGTGATCACCACCGGCTTGCCCATCCGCTCACCAAACGCCCGCGCCAACTCTCGGATCGACACCCGCTCCAGCCCTGTCACATTCAGAGCCGCAGCCGGACTTGATACGCGCTCCAGGCATTGGATCGCCCGCGCATTCGCATCCCCCTGCCAGATGACATTGGCGTAGCCCATCGTCACATCCACCGGTTCAGACCGCCACACTTTCTGCGACACATCCATGAGCACCCCATAGCGCAGATCGATGGCATAACTCAACCGAAACAGCAGCATCGGCGTGTCGTTCACTTTTGCGTAATGGGCACACACCCGCTCTCTGCCCACACAGGAGTTGGCATAATCTCCCGGGGGGCCCAGCGCATCGGTTTCTTTTGACCCTCCTCCAGCGACAGCCGCCATCGGGTAAACGCAACCCGTCGAAAACACCACCATCTTCGACTTGGCAAACCGCTCCGCCACCACCGCCGGCACCAGCGTGTTCATCACCCAGGTCAGTTCCGGCGCATCGCTCGTGCCAAACTTTTGCCCGGCCATGAAGATCACATTCGGCACCTCTGGCAGCGCCGCCACCGCCGCCCGATCCAGCAGATCGCAACGCCTCACCTCCACCCCATGGCGCGTCAATGTCTCCGCCTCCTGAGCCGAGGAAAAGCGCGACACCGCGATCACCCGGCGAGTGGACTGCCCCACGGCATCCATCCCCCGCCGCAGCATCCGCGCCAGGGTCGGCCCCATCTTGCCCCCCGCTCCCAGCACCATCACATCCCCTTCCAACCGCCGCAGCGTCTCCAGCACACCCGCCGTCGGCAGGCTCAGTTCATCCTCAAGATCCGCAACTGTAAGCAAGGAACGCATGATCGTCGCAACGTTAACGCACCCGCACACTCACGCTTTCCCCGTGCGCATCCAGACCCTCGGCCGCCGCAAACGCTTTGACAATCGGCTCCGACTTCGCACAGCTCGCTTTGTCCAACCGGATCAAGCTGGTGCGCCGTTGAAACATGTCCACCGTCAGCCCTGGGAATGACTTCCCGGCGCCCCCCGTTGGCAGCGTGTGACTCGGTCCCGCCAAAAAATCACCCACCGCTACCGGCGAGTGATTGCCCAAAAAGATCGCGCCTGCAGTCCGGATGCATGTCAGGATTTCCCCTTCCCGCTCCGTGATCAAACTCAAGTGCTCGGGCGCGTATTGGTTCACCAATTCAGCCCCCTCCTCCAGCGACGCCGCTAAGATGAGGAACACGCCCTTCTCCAGCACGGGCCTCAGCATCGCTTGCCGACTCAGCGTCTCCGCCTGCCGCTGCACCTCCGCCAGCACGGCCTCCAGCAGCGCCGCGTCATCGGTCACAAAGCCCGCCTGACTGTCCTTCCCGTGCTCGGCCTGCGCCAAAATATCCGCCGCAATGCACGCCGCATCGCCCGTCTTGTCCGCCAGAATCATGACCTCGCTCGGGCCCGGCAGCAGATCCACCGCCACCACCCCAAAGGTTTGCCGCTTTGCCTCCACCACGTAGCTGTTGCCGGGACCGAACACCTTGGCCACGGGCCGGATCGTCGGTGTGCCATAGGCCATGGCTGCGATCGCTTGCGCCCCGCCGATCCGATAAACCTCCGTCGCTCCCGCCAGTTTCAGTGCCGCCAGCAGCGCAGGCTGGATTTGCCCATCCTTTCCGCACGGCGTGCAGACCACGATCTCCGGCACTCCAGCCGCCGCGGCCAGCGTCACCGTCATCAGCGCCGTCGAGACCAGCGGCGCCGTTCCCCCTGGGACATAGATGCCCACGCGTTCAAACGGATAAAAAACCTCTCCCACCTCCGCCCCTTGTTCATTGAGCGCACTCCAATTTTTGCGCAGACTGTGCAGGGCAAAGGCATGCACATTTCGGTAGGACGCCTCCAGCGCCTCCTTGAGCGGCACCGCGCCTTCGACCGCTGGCTGCGTTTGAGCCGCGACAGCCTCCCACGCCTCTGAGAGTTCCCCCGCGGTCACCGCCAGCGTCTCCGCCGTGAGTTGCGCCCCATCAAACTTCTGCGTGAGCCGGATCAACGCGTCATCCCCGTTCTCCCGGACATCACGAATGACCTCCGCCACCACCGCCTGCACCGCGTCGCTGGCCTCAGCACGGCGGTTCAGTTGCGAGATGGCCTCAAGGTAATCGGACTGCGTGTAGCGAATGACATTCATGGTGGAGAGATAGAGTTACGTTCCAGCGTCCCCCCCTGGAGTCAAGTCAGCAAGCAATGCCCCTCCCCCCACAAAAAAACACCCACCCTTG
>JBIIUD010000448.1:0-3801 GCA_044340175.1 Verrucomicrobiaceae bacterium | reverse complement strand
GCCGCCGACGGCGACCTCATAGCTACCGACAGGGAGGTCGTAAGCTTCCAGTTCGAGCTCGCTATCGCCGTCGTCATCGATTTCGAAGGTGGCGCGGACAGTACCGATGGCTCCTGGCTGAGCAAACAACGCAGCACGCAGGTAGAGGCGCTGGGTTTCCGGGGTGGTGTTCGTGGCTGAGCCTGAGCCAAACAGATGGCTGAAAAGGATGGTGCCGCTGGTGTCAACGATTTCGATGAGCTGGCCGCGAGGATCAAAGTTCAGGGTCACTTTGCCGCGCTCGCCTGGGGAACGGAATTCCACCTCGCCCTCAATGGTGTCGTCTTGGAGGAAGGCACGCAGGGTGGCGCGGTGAACACCGCCGACGCGAATGCTGTAGTTGCCGGCGGCGACGTCTTCGATTTCGACTTCGAAGTAGTGATCACCATCGCTTTCGATTTCATAACGGGCCTCGCCATAGGCATCACGATCTGCGCCAGTGGAAGTCATGCGTTCGGTGAAACGAATCGGGGTGCCCCCGGAGGGCCGCGTGCCGCCGGAGGAGGGGACAAAGAGACCGGAGAACCAGGTGGTGCCAGAGGAGTCGAGGATAGTGAGGTTGGCGCCGACGGGATCGAAAGTGAGAGGCAGTTCGCCTGGATCGATGTCGTGGGTGCGGAATTCGAGCTCACCCTCAGGACCGCTGTCGGTGTCTCGGACCCGCAGGGTGCCACGTTCGATGCCCTCGACGAGGAGCGTGTAGTTGCCGAGCGGGACTTCTTCGATTTCCACGTAAAAGACACGGCGACCGCGTTCATCGCTGGACCAGAGGATCTCGGCGTAGCCGACAGCAGGGCTCAGCGCAGAAGGAAGCCGGGTAAGGAAGGCGCTGCGTGGAGCGAAGTTGGCACCGCGGCCGCGGGATCGCATCTCGCCTGACAAGAGAGAGGTGCCGTCTTGGAGCAGGTCGATTTGAGCGCCACGCGGATCGATATCCAGGGGCGCAAAGCGGGAGGAGGCGCTGGGGGTGCGGAAGCGGAACGTAAGGTTGCCCGCTGCGCTCGGTGCTTGGGGGGATCCGAGGGGCCGACCGTTGACCATCAGGGTGATCGGGGCGACAGGCGCGCGGGTAACGGCGACGGTAAAGTCCGCGATACCTGAAGGCGAGAGCGTATGGCGGACGGTGGCACGGGTGCGGGAACCGGGGATGCTGTTGGGCAGACTAGTGGTTTCCACGCCGACCGAGCGTAGCGCGTCACCTGGACCAGCGAAGACACCGGAGAGTACCGAAGCGCCGTTGACGAGGAGTTCGACGGTTTCACCGCGTGGCTCGAAGTCGAGGCGACCAAAGCCCCGAGTGGCGGGCGAGCGGAAGCGGACGAGGGCGGCACCGGTGCGGGTGGTGATACCGCCGCCACGGACCTCACCACCGATGAGCAGTTGGAAGGGCTGGGCGGGGTCGAGCCGTGAGGCGGTGACGGTGAAGGTGGAGTTTCGGCGAGAAAAGGAGCCGGAGGCGGTACCACGCGCATCGAGATCGCTACCGGAAAGGGCAAGCGGCGCACGCAGGCTGGCGGAATCTGCCGTGGCATTGGCCATGGGCAGGAAACTGTGGATCAGGACCCCAATCACTGCGAGCCCATAACGTCGGCAAACGCTTGATACGCCTTTTTGGACACAAAGATTGGAACAATAGGATGGAATCAGAGCAGTCATTTTTTCGAATTGGGTAGGCCTTGATCACGCCCAGACGCTGACAGCGATCCATTGAGTTGGATTGACGACAGAGGGATGATGCAGGTAAAATAAACTGATCAAATCATGCCCATCAGCCAATGGGCGAACTCCCTCGGCAAATCTCAGCAAATGGCTGAGTGGGGGGCATGAAGGAATCAAGCATGCCAAGCAGAGCCCTCGAACTGGACGAACTCCACTGCCTGGGCAGCCAGTCAACGAAATCATGGAAACATCACCCCAGAGCGTATTAACAAAACATGTGGCCGTGGATTTGGAAGCGCCGGAGGTGGCGGTGGTCGGTTGCCAACGCAGGGGCATATGAGTGCATCCGTCCCTAGCTGATTCCTAGACCCATTTTGATGAATCAAGTATCGAGCCGAGCGGACAGCTCTCCCTTGGCTTCTTGAATAACCTTTTCAAGCACGGGCCTCGCCCGCAGCGTGGACTCCCGCCATGCCAGAGTCAGCGTCCGCTCATAGCGTAAAGCCTTCACCACCACCCGTTGACTAACAGCCGCCTTATTTCCGAAAGACGAACCAGCGGAAAACTCCGGAAGAAAGCCCGCATACTTGCCCGTCTGAATCGCCATCGCCACCTGCGTATACGAAGAACACTCCATCGCACAGTGCACCTCTCCCCCTTGCATTCGCACCGCCTCCTCCAGAAACTGCCGAAAATGCCCTCGTCCCTCTAGCAAAGCCCACGGCAAACGCCCCAAATCCGCCACCGTCAATTCACCCGTTGATCGAGACAGCGCCTTGGGAACAAACGGCGCATACGCATACCTCCAATTCCCCGCATGAGCGAGACTCGGCGGCACCTCACCCGCCCGAATCAGCGCCAGATCAATGTCTCCTCGTTGCAGGCCCTCCACCAGCCGAACGCTATCCAGATTCTTGAAAGAAAAGAAAACGTCCCCGACCTCCTCCTTCACCGTCTCACACACCGGAAACAGCAGCCACTGAATCAACGCCTCCCCCGCGCCCACCACCACCCGCTGTGCCTGATCCCCCACCCTCTTTTGCAGGTCCTCAACACTCTGGAAAAACAACCGAGTAGCCTGAGCCAGTTCCCTTCCATGCTCCGTCAGCCGAAAAGGCCGACTCTGCCGCGCCAACAACGCCACCCCAAACACCGCCTCCAGTTCCGCGATCTGCCGACTCAGCAAACTCTGCCGGTTCGCATCACCCCGCGAAGCCTGCCCAATACTCCCCGCCTCCGCCACCTCGCATAGCGAGGCAAGACGTTCCAGAGAGAAACCCGACTGGTTGGCAAGATGCTTGAACATGACTGTGTGATCATGTGCCATACTATTGTCCTGCTGGCAAACATTCCGAATATCCGTTAAAGCTGCATTCAGATATGAGCGAAGTTCAAACTTGGAAAACCCAAACGCAATCTGCGGATGCCGCTGCCCGCCAAGCTATCGCTACTGCGGCAATCGCCGCAGACATCGTGAAAGTCACTGTGAAATCACAAAGTTGCTCACGCTGCCTCTCGATGTCGTCCACATCGAAACCGTAAAGAAGCAGGCCACCAACTGTTAACCATCACATCTCATGCTCACCGAATTCTGTATCGGCAATTACCAAGCTTTCAGCAAACCCCAGCGGGTCCCGATCAAGCCGATCACGCTCATCTTCGGCCCTAACAGTGCCGGCAAGTCCGCTTTATTGCGTTCCCTGCTTGTCATCAAGCACGCTCTACTGCACAACTCGATGTCCAAAAGCGAAGGTGCTCATGCTCTCCATCCAGGCCAAGTTTGCGATTATACCCGAGGGATGGGAACAATTCCACTCACTCTCAAAGTGCTAAGCAAGAGTGATAACCAAGAGTTGAACGAGTACATAACCTTCACCGCAAATCTTCTCAGACAAGAAGGCAGCGCTATTTGTGAAAGTGTGGAGTGGAGCAAAAATGAACTGCCCATACTTCGAAGCAAATGGAGCAAGGGAACGAAGACCCTCGTGCCTGAGTTTGTTGCGGATGAATTGCATCCTACTTCCGAAGAAGTTTCCGACGCTAATATGAAATCCGGCACGGATTTCGAAGACATTACAAAAACCTGGCTTTCGGAATTAGACC
>JBIIUD010000447.1:0-3803 GCA_044340175.1 Verrucomicrobiaceae bacterium | reverse complement strand
CGAGGCGCTGGTGGACCGGCTTTTGCAATCGCCCGCCTATGGTGAGCAGATGGCGGCGCAGTGGCTCGATTACGCGCGCTATGCCGACAGTCACGGTTTTCAGACGGACTCCTCCCGCAGCATGTGGCCATGGCGGGACTGGGTGATCGATGCCTTCAATCGCAACCTGCCGTTTGACCAGTTCACCATCGAGCAGATCGCCGGAGATCTGCTGCCGAACCCGCGGCTGGACCAGGTCGTCGCCACCGGGTTTCACCGCAACCATCGCATCAATGGCGAGGGCGGCATCATCGATGAAGAATGGCGAATTGAGAACATCATTGATCGGGTGGACACCACGGGAGCGACATGGATGGGGCTGACGCTTGGGTGCGCGCGCTGTCATGATCACAAGTATGACCCGATCAGTCAGAAGGAGTTTTTTCAGCTGTTTGCCTTCTTCAACAACGTGGAGGAAACCGGCGTGATCCGTGGGGCTTCGAATCGTTCCGGTGGCAACCCCGACCCCAGCATCAAGGTGCCGAACGCGCAGCAGCAGCAGCGACTGGCCGAATTGAAATCTGCCATCGCGGCGGCCGAGCTCAGGGTCAAGGAGCAGGAGAAAAAGCTGCCGGAACTGGTGGCGGCGTGGGAGCCAGGGTTCAAAGCTGAACTCGAGCAAAACAAACCCCTTTGGGAACCGCTGATGCCCGCGCAAGTCAGCGCCGCCAACGGCACCACCTTTGCGCGTCAGGAAGATGGCAGCTACTTGGCCGGTGGCCCGGTGCCAGACAAAGAGACCTACCTCATCGAGGCTCCGCTGCCCGCGGGTCTGTTCAGTGCGGTCTTGCTTGAGACCTTACCTGATCCCTCCCTGCCGAACCGAAGTGTGGGCCGTTTCGACAATGGCAACTTCGTGCTGACGCGAGTGGAAGCTCAAATCACCGCGCCCTCATTAGCCAAGCCTTTGACCGTGACCTTCACCGATGCGGAAGCGGCGTATTCGCAAAAAGGCTGGGGCATCGAGTCGCTGATCGCTGAGGCGAATGAGCGTCTGTCCAAACGCAAAAAAGCCGCTGCGAGCAATCGCGGCAAAGGCTGGGCGGTGGATGGTCCGTCCCGGCGGGAACCGAATCGCGCCATGCTGGTGGCGGCGGAAGCGGTCAGCGTGCCGGCGGAGGCCAAGCTGACCATCCGCTTGGTGCATGAGACGCTTTCAAAGCATCAGATCGGACGCTTCCGGCTGTCTTACGCGGCAGCGGCGGCAGATCGCGTGACCCTGGCGGGTGATGGCGCCGCCCCGGCGGAGATCCTGGCTGTGCTGGCTGTCGCCGCCAACCAACGCAGCGCGGCGCAGCAAGCCAAGCTGGCGGCTTTTTTCCGCAAAGGTTTCGCAAGCCCGATCAAGCAAGCGGACACGGCTTTGGCGATGGCCCGCAAACAACACGAGGATTTTGAAATCGCGCTGCCGAGCACCATGGTCATGAAGGAGCGAGCGGAGCCGCGTCCGGCACACCTGCTGATTCGCGGTGAGTATGCGAATCCGGGCGAGTTGGTGACGGCAGCCACGCCGGCGGTGTTGCCGCCACTGCCTGAGGGCGCACCGCGCAACCGTTTGGCGCTCGCGCAGTGGTTGGTGTCGCCAGAGCACCCGCTGACCGCGCGGGTGTGGGTGAATCGCCAGTGGGAACGTTTTTTTGGCAAAGGCCTCGTCAAATCCAGCGAGAACCTGGGCGTGCAGTCGGATCCGCCGAGTCATCCTGAGTTGCTCGATTGGTTGGCCATGGAATTCATGGGCAAGGGCTGGGACATGAAGGCGCTGATCAAGACCCTGGTGATGAGCGCGACCTATCGGCAGAGCTCGCACTTCACGCAGTTGCCACCGGACTGGGTCAGCAAAGACCCGGAGAACCGCCTGCTGGCGCGGGGCCCACGCATGCGGCTGCCCGCAGAGACGATTCGGGATCAGGCGCTGGTGATCAGCGGCTTGCTGGACCCCAAGATCGGCGGTCCCAGTGTGCGGCCTTACATGCCGGAAGGCGTCTGGGACGAGACCAGCCGTTACGGTGACCTGCGGGGTTACAAACACGATGCCCAAAATGGACTGTATCGGCGCACACTTTACACCATCTGGAAACGCACGGCGGCGCCGCCCACGATGCTGTTGTTTGACTCGCCCTCCCGCGAGGTCTGCACGGTGAAGCGCTCCCGCACCAACACACCGCTGCAAGCGCTCGCCTTGTTGAATGAGGTGACCTATGTGGAAGCGGCGCGGCATCTGGCGCAGCGCATGATTTTGGAAGGCGGCGGCAGCCCTGAGCAGCGCCTGACCTGGGCGTTTGAACGAGTCGCCTGCCGCGCGCCGACAGCGCATGAGATGGGGGTGTTGAGCGAAGGACTGGCCCGCCACCAGCAGCGGTTCCAGGCCACGCCCGCCGAGGCGGAGAAGCTCATTCAGACCGGCGAGACCCCCGCCAACGCCAGCATCCCCGCCGTCGAACTCGCTGCCTACACGGTGACGGCGAATGTGTTGTTGAACCTGGATGAATTGTTGAACAAGGAATGAAAACCGCCATGCCCCCCTTCACACCACCTCACCTGGATCGCCGCGCTTTCCTCACGCAAGCCTCCACAGGCGTTGGCCTGGCCGCACTGAGTTCCTTGATGGAGGCGCGAGCGGCGGTGCCTCTCGCTAGTTTCCCTCACACCCCGATCAAAGCCAAACGGGTCATCTACCTGTTCCAATCCGGCGCGCCCTCGCAGATGGATCTGTTTGATCCCAAACCGAAGATGGCCGAGCATTTCCGAAAAGATTTGCCGGAGTCCATCCGCAAGGGTCAGCGATTGACCACCATGACCTCGGGGCAGAAGAACTTCCCCATCGCACCCTCCATCTTCAAATTCGCTGAGCACGGGCAAAGCCGCGCGACCATCAGCGAGCTGATGCCGCACATCGCCTCCGTCGCCGATGAGCTTTGCTTCATCAAATCGATGCACACCGAGGCGATCAATCACGACCCCGCCATCACCTTTTTCCAGACCGGCCGTCAGCTCGCCGGCTTCCCGAGCATGGGCTCCTGGCTCAGCTACGGTCTCGGCAGTGAAAACAGGGACTTGCCTGCTTACGTGGTCCTCAGCTCGTTCGGCAGCGGGCGGCCGGATGACCAGCCGCTCTACGATCGCCTCTGGGGCAGCGGCTTTCTGCCCACCCAACACAGCGGGGTCAAATTCCGCAACACGGGCGACCCCGTGCTTTATCTCTCCAACCCCCCCGGCATGGACCGCTCCCTGCGCCGCGACAGCCTTGATCAACTCGGCGAGCTCAACCGCCAACGCCACAGCGTGGTGGGTGATCCCGAAATCGAGGCGCGCATCGCGCAGTACGAAATGGCCTTTCGCATGCAGGCCAGCGTGCCGGATTTGACCGACACCTCGAACGAACCGCAGCACGTGCTTGATCTCTACGGCCCCGATGTGAAACGCCCCGGCAGCTACGCGGCGAATTGCCTGCTCGCCCGCCGATTGGCCGAGCGCGATGTGCGTTTCATCCAGCTTTTCCACATGGGTTGGGATCACCACGGCGGTCTGCCCAAGGCCATCAAAGGCCAGTGCAACGACACCGATCAAGCCACGGCCGCGCTCATCAAAGACCTCAAACAACGAGGGCTGCTTGATGACACGCTCATCGTCTGGGGTGGCGAATTCGGCCGCACGATCTACTCTCAAGGCACCCTGACGGAGACCAATTACGGGCGCGATCACCATCCCCGCTGCTTCACCGTCTTCCTGGCCGGCGGCGGCATCAAGCCGGGCATGACCCTGGG
>JBIIUD010000446.1:0-3813 GCA_044340175.1 Verrucomicrobiaceae bacterium | reverse complement strand
ACCGCTGATGAAATCGCTGAAACGGCCGAGTTCTTCAGCTTCGGCACCAACGACCTCACTCAAACCGCGCTCGGCATCAGCCGGGATGACATGGGCAACTTCTTGCTGCCTTACACGGAGAACGAGATCTTCAAAAAGAACCCCTTTGCCACTCTCGACCAATCGGGTGTGGGTCAACTCGTCACCACGGCCATCGCCAAAGGCCGTGCCACACGTCCAGACATCAAGCTGGGCATCTGTGGTGAGCATGGTGGTGATCCTGACAGCGTGAAGTTCTTCCACAAGGTGGGACTGAACTACGTCAGTTGCAGTCCCTTCCGCGTCCCCGTCGCCCGTCTTGCCGCCGCGCAAGCCGCGATCGAGGAGCAGCGCGCCGCCGAAGGCGCCGCCACGACTGTCCGTGGACAAGGCTCAACAGCCAAGTCCGCGGCAAAAAACAAAGCAACCAACAACAAACAGAGGACAAACACCATGGCTAAAAAAGCTGCAAAAAAAGCCCCCGCAAAGAAGGCCGCTCCGGCGAAGAAGGCTGCTCCAGCCAAGAAAGCTGCTCCAGCTAAGAAGGCTGCTCCAGCCAAGAAAGCTGCTCCAGCCAAGAAGGCCGCTCCAGCCAAGAAGGCTGCTCCAGCCAAGAAAGCTGCTCCAGCTAAGAAAGCTGCTCCAGCCAAAAAGGCTCCAGCCAAGAAGGCCGCGAAGAAGAAGTAACCACGTGGCGGCTTCGGGTGTCCGCATCCGAAGCAGCCGCTGAATGAGTTCAACCTCGTTCACAAAAAGCTCTGTGGGGTTTCATGCCTCACAGGGCTTTTTTGCGTGCGGTTGGCGGCACCTTCCAGGTGACGTCTGAACCGCAGAGCTAAAACCCCCCCTCTGTTTCGTGCTGTTGCTGATGGCGAAGTCTTCGAGTAGTGTCTCTACCTGATGACCGCCTCTACACCCGACCCAGCAACTTCATCTGAGGGTGACTCCTGGGTTGCGCTGCTTTCACAGTTTTTGATGGAAGAGCAGCAGGTGGAGGCGATCCGCTTGAATCCAGAAGCGAAGACGGTGACGATGGCGACGCTAGGTCAGGTGGATGAGGCGGCTTTGCAGGATCGCTTGGCGGTGGTCCTACGTGAATTGGATGAGGCCTGGGTGCCGGCCACAAAACTCGCCACCGATCCCGCTAACCTGCATCCGGCCATGCTCACCCTGCGTCACGAGGGCGATGGTGTGATTCTGGAAAAGCCGTCCTGCCCGACAGCGCCCCGCTTTTGGAAGTGGCGCGATTTTGACTGGCCGGAACCCGAGGAAATCGAAGCCCAAAGCCGTGCTGAGTGGCAGGCTCTGGCCATCCAGGCAACCCTCTGCGGGGTGGCACTGCTGACGGGTTACCTGCTTGAGCGACTCACTTCCGTACCGTCTTGGGTGGTGCTAAGTTGTTACAGCGTCTCGCTCATTGCAGGCGGGTGGGATGCGGCCAAGGATGCGTGGGAGGGGCTCTTGCAAAGAAACGTCGACGTACATTTTCTCATGCTTGCGGTCGCCCTGGGCGCAGTGGCCATCGGTGCTTGGGAAGAGGGCGCGCTGCTGCTGTTCCTGTTCTCCACCTCAGGGGCGCTCGAACATTTTGTGATGCACCGCACGCACCGTGAAATCAACGCGTTGACGCGCTCCGCACCGAAGCAGGCGAGGGTGATTCTGCCTGGTGGCGGCACGGAGGAGAGGAATGTGAATTCCCTGCGCATTGACGATTTGATCGAGGTGCGACCTGATGAGTTGTTCCCTGTGGATGGCGAAGTCAAAGATGGCAAAACGGCCGCTGATGAGTCCACTTTGACCGGTGAATCCCTGGCCATTGAAAAGGCGGTCGGAGATGAGGTCTTCGGCGGCACGTTGAATCAATGGGGCCGGGTGGAAGTGCGGGTGACACGCCCGGCCCGGCACAGCGCACTGCAGAAGATCATCGGCCTGATTCAGAATGCGCAGCATTTGAAGGCACCGAGTCAACGCTTCACGGATAAGTTTGGTACACGTTATACCGTCACTGTGCTGGCGATCGTGGCGGTGATGTTTTTCGTGTGGTGGCTGGGCTTTGGCATCCGACCCTTTCAAAGCGATGGAGAAGCCAAGTCTGCCTTTTACCGCGCGATGACACTGCTGGTGGTGATGAGTCCGTGCGCGTTGGTGCTGTCGATTCCTTCCGCCATCCTTGCCGCGATCGCCTGGGGCGCGCGCCGGGGCATTTTGTTTCGAGGCGGTGCGGCCATCGAAAAGCTGGCGGAAGTGGACACGGTGGCGATGGACAAAACGGGCACGCTCACTGCAGGGGAGTTGCAGGTATCCAAGGTCGAGAGTTTCCCGCCGGGACGCGAGGCTGAGGTGTTGCAAATCGCGGTGAATTTGGAAGCGAGTTCGAATCATCCGATCGCACGGGCCATCACGCATCATGGCAAAGGGCAGGGGCTGGAGCCGAACAAGCTGGAGGAGTTTCAATCCATCACGGGGCAGGGGCTGCGTGGGCGCACGTCTGACGGAGTTAGTTATGTGGGGCGGCGTGAACTGGTGGAAAGCAGTGCGATGTCTGGCTGGCTGAAGGAGGTGCCAGATGCTCCGATCGGCTTTAGCGAGGTTTGGGTGGTGGGTGAGCAGCTCATGGGGCGCATCCTGCTGCGGGACGAAATTCGCCAGGGCAGTCGCATGGTTTTGGAGCGTTTGGCTGCGGCAAAGGTGCGCACCATCATGCTCACCGGTGACCGCCGTGCTGCCGCCGCCGAGGTGGGGCGCCAGTTGGGCATTGCTGAAGTGCGTGCTGGCATGAAACCCGAGGACAAAGTGGCAGCCATCACCGAATTGACCGCCGCTGGGCATAAGGTCGCCATGGTGGGAGACGGGGTGAATGATGCGCCAAGTCTCGCTGCCGCCTATGTTTCCGTGGCCATGGGCGCGCGCGGCAGCGACGCCGCGCTGGAGCAAAGCGATGTGGTGCTGATGCAGGACCGCATTGAGAAACTGCTCTCTGCCCGCAAGATCAGCGCCCATGCACGGCGCATCATTCGTCAAAACCTGGCCATCTCTCTTGGTTCCGTCATCGTGATGGCGGTGGCCTCACTGTTCGGTATCGTGCCTTTGACTCTGGGTGTGCTCACGCATGAAGGCAGTACCGTCATCGTGTGTTTGAACAGTCTGCGCCTGCTCTTTGTGAAGGAAGACACCTTCACCTGAAAGCCCTCAGACCATGCCGCCCTCTCAACGCAATCAACCGGTTGAAGTGGTGTTGCCACGGCATGGGGTCTTTGTGCTGGAGAGCTTTCACGGGTCGGGGTTTCGGATGGAGCCTTCAGCGCATGAGTTTTGGGAGGTCTTTTTTGTGCTCTCCGGCGCGGGCCGCTTCACGCTGAATGAACAAATCATTCCCTGTGCTGAGGATGCGGTCATTGTGGTGCCGCCGGGCACAAGTCATGTCATTGAAGACCAGCCCGGACGTCCGCTGTCCCTCTATGTGCTCTGTCTGGCGCCGTCTTGGGTGGCTTTGGATGCTGGCGGCTTCAAAGCGGGCCTATTGGATCTGCCGGCCGATCTGCTGCCACGTTTGCGGTCGGACCTGCGGCGCTTGCTCTTCGCCCAAAGCACCGCGCAACCGGGGGCGGCCTATCTGCTGGTGGGGCGTGCCTTGGCCTTGCTCGGCCTGATGACGCGTGGGGTGTTGATGGAAAAGCGGCGTGCTGCTGCGGGGGGCGGCCTCAGTGAGGTGATGTCGGGCTATGTGAAGGATTTGGAACAGCGTTTTTTTGAGCCGATGGACATCGACCGCGAGGCCGCTCGATTGCGCATGAG
>JBIIUD010000445.1:0-3816 GCA_044340175.1 Verrucomicrobiaceae bacterium | reverse complement strand
CGTCGAGGATTCGAGTGGGCATCTGCCGCTGCTGGCATGGTGGGCTTTGGAGTCAAAGGCTGAAAAAGAGCGCGCAGAGGTGTTTGCGTTTTTGCATTCGGACGCCGCCTTTTTGCAGACAGCACTGTTCCGCGATCATCTGGCGGAAAGATTGGCAAAACGGTATGCCCTTTCGGGCGGCGTAGAAAACTTTAATTCCTGCGCGGCCTTGATTGCCTTGGCGCCCAATGAGGAGGTGAAGGGCAAATTCATTGCCGGCATTGCCGCGGCGTTTGAAGGCTCGGAAATGCCCGCCTTGCCGAGTGGGCTTTCCGTGGCTTTGAAGGATTACATGGCCAAGCAAACGGGTGGAGATCTGACGCTGTTGCTGCGCGGTGGTGATGCCGCGGCGCTGAAAAAGGCGCTGGCGCTGCTGAGTGATGCCAAGGCTTCCAACCCAGCCCGAATCGCTGTGGCGAAAACCCTTAGCGAACTGGGGAAGGAGGAAGCCGTGGCACCGATGGTGGCGATCTTGGGCAGCGGGAGTTCGACGCCTTCGTTGAAGCGCGGTATCTTGCAGGCAGCGGCGCGCTTTGACGACAAAAGAATCCCTCAGGCGGTGCTTGAGGGGTATGAGCGCAATATTTCAGGGGACAAGGCCTTGCGTGAGGATGTGCTGCGGGTGCTTGCAGGTCGCAAAGAATGGGCGGTGATTCTGGCACGTTTCGTCAATGAGGTGAAAGTGCCAGTCAAACATTTCACGCTCGACATCGTGCGGCAATTGGCCCTTCACGACGATCCAGAAGTCGTGGGAGTGATCGAAAAGCACTGGCGGGCGCTGCTGGCCACGGGGCCTAGTGAGGCGAAGGAAACAGAGATGAAACGCATCAAGGCCGTGCTCGCAGGTGGTCTGGGAGATGCGGAGAAAGGGAAACTTCAATTCGCGGGCCGCTGTGCGCTCTGTCACAAGCTGTTTGAGGAGGGCGGCGCGATCGGGCCTGAGTTGACGGGATATGACCGCGGGAATTTGTCCTTTTGGTTGGAGAACATTTTCAATCCGAGCCTGGAAATCCGAGAAGGCTTTGGAGCCTACATCGTGAGACTTAAAAACGGCCAGATTCTGACAGGCATCATTGACGCTCAAGAGGCCGGTGGAGTGGTCATCAAGGACATGGCGAACAACAAGACATCCGTGAAGCAGGCGGACATCGAAAAACTGGAGGCAAGCCCCCTCTCACTCATGCCGGAAGCGCTGACCACCGGCATGACCGACCAAGATCTGAAGGACTTTTTTGCTTACCTAACCCAGGGTCTCTGAGCCCTACGGATGGCGGCAGACTCGATGGGTTGTCAAAAGCCTGGTCGATTGTTGAAGCCTTGGCTATCGACATTGGTGAAGGGAGTATTGCTCTCACCCGTCGTGAAGCTCCCGTAGCCGTTGGGGAGATTATTCGAGAATTGAGGGTTATCGGTATAAACGCGAAGACCGGAGGGATGACTCACATTGACGCTCACGCCAGTATCAATGGTCACGGTTTTGCCTGCAATATCGGTGCTTGGACTGTTGAGGAAAGAGTTGCCGGTGAACCGAACTTTGCCATTTGAGCCTTCGGCGTAGAGCTTCAGGGCGGTGTTGGCGTTGAAAGTGGTCCCGTTGATGATGAGTTCGCCATTGGGTCCAAGGCTTCGAGCGCGGATGATGTCGGCAGTCAGGTTGCTGTTGGTTAGGAGGAGATTGGTCAGTTGGGATTCAAGTGCTATGGCACCCGCCCCAGTGTCGATTTGGGATCCGCTGATAGAGAGGTCGCCGGTTAGTGTGATGAGCTTGACGGCCAAAGGATCGATAGAACTGAGCGCACGGATCTGCGTGGAGTCGGTGATGTTGATGCCGCGCCCGGCGGTGATGTCCACCTTTGAACTGGCTGAGATGCGGGAGCTGGCGCTGAGATTCACATCACGCTTAGCGTTGAGGTTTACTGTGTTTGCAAGCACCCTAGCCGCTGTGAACAAGATGTCACGTCCTGCGGCCATGTGCAGTGCGCCATTCGGCAGTTCAATCTGACTCGGCTCATAATAAGTCGGCGTGTTGCTATAGACTTCAATATCGGCGGAGGCACCATAGGTTTGGATGAAAACGTTTTGGTTGGTGCCATTGAGGCGGAAGCGGCTGTCAAAGTAGATGGAGCCTGTGTTGGACACGAGCATGAGGTTATCCAAACTGGAGTCCAAAGTCAGAGTGGCACTGCCCGAAGGAATGGCCAGCCTGGTCTCGCTGAAATAAATGGGATCTGTCAAACTGATGCCTTGGTTGGAGGCGAGCATGAGGTTTCTGGCTCCAGAGGTGGAGTTGATGCTCGGGCTGCCCAAGATGACCAAATCCTCAAAATGAAAAACAGCCCACAGACCGGCGGCATTGACCAGTAGGTCGAGGGGAGAGTCGGCTTTTGGAATGCCAAAAACGGTCGATCCTAGAACACTGCCCGGCACAGGTTGATAGTAAAAGCCGCGGGATGTGATGACCGAATCGGTGCGCGAGTTGTAGGCCGTGACATGGGGATTGGTGACAATGGTGGCAGGCTCCGAAAGGAAGGTGGTTCCTGCGATTAAGGACCCGCCGTTATCCGTGGGGACACTGCCAGGCCGGTTGTCTGGTTGCCGACCACCGCTGCCTTGATCTGGAGTCTCGGGTGAGCCGCTGGGAGGTTGATTTTGGAAGCGCAGGATCTCACGGCGCACTTCATTGGTGAGAGTGATTTTGGTGCCGCGTCCGGGCAGCATGAATGCGGTATTGAGCAGTTCACCGTCCTTTTTGAGATCGCCCTGCTGGTTGAGGGCTTCATTGATTTGCGTGTCGTTGCCAATGGGGCCAAACTCATCAGGATCGAGCAACTTGGACGTCTTGAGGAGACGATCGAGGTCGACCTGAACGGGCAGCGGAAAGGTTTTGGCGTCCGCTTTCATCACGATCATGTCGCCCGCTTTGATGGTGATGAAATTCGAGGGCTGGTCGCGCATGAACAAGTCCACTTGACCCTCGATGACGATGATCTTGATGTAACCATCGGGCTGGTATTCAACAAGGATCGTGGTGCCGGTGACGGCGGCGGTGACAGCGGCGGTGCGCACACGGGCGCCGCCGAGCTGCTTTGGAACCTGCAGCAGGATGACACCCTGCTGCAGGTCGATGTCGCGCGTGCCCTCCTGCAGACGAAACAGCGTATTGGCTCCAAGCCGGGTCAGGGTGTTGTCCGGAAACTTCAACTCAGCCCGGGAGCTGACACCCGTGGCGACGGCGGTTTTGCCGGTGATCACATCGCCGATTTTGGCAGGAGCGGCATCGGATTGATCAGGCAGCACGCGGACATCATTAAGGACACGCGTCACCTCAGCTTTCTTGAAGACAGCTGCAGGCAATACCATGGGGGCGGCCAAGAGAACCGTGAGAGTGTACAGAGCGGAGGATTTCATGGGCGTGAGCGTTAAAATTTGATCCGAGCCCCTAGACCACCGCCTGCGGACAAGGTCTCATAATCAAAGAAGGGCACGTCTGAGTCGTTGAGGGCGAAGTTGATCGTTGTGTAGAGCTCAAGCCAAGGCTTGGGGGTCCAGGAGAGCGTGGCTGCGGCAAACTGCAGCGCGTCTTGACGATCCACACGCTGATAGTCCATCCAACTGAAACGGTAGTTCAAAGCAAAGACGAGGGTCCGGTATAGCTTGTGTGTCCAGGCGATATCTCCGATGTACTCATGGCGGAACAGTTGATCCACGTCGGTTGCTAGATCCCAGTCGGCCAGCACACTGAGATGAATGCTGTTCCGACGATTCAACAGAAATACC
>JBIIUD010000444.1:0-3822 GCA_044340175.1 Verrucomicrobiaceae bacterium | reverse complement strand
GCCCGAACCCGGTGGCGACGGTTACCATCAGCCGTGGCAGAACCTTGCCCGCCCTGGTGATGAACTTTGCCCTGGACTCGGCGACTCAGTTGGTCTCCGTGGGTGAGATCAAAGAAATCACTGACCGCCTCAGCAGCAATGTGGCGACCTTCACAGGCTGGCGCTACAGCTGGCTGAAGTCGACGATCAACCCGACACCTGCGCTGGCCTATTCCGGGTATTACACCCTCGGTTTGGAGCTGCCGCTGCTGCTGCAAGGCAATGCTTCGATTCCTCAAGGCACTGGCTACGCCTCCTTCACGGTCAACTCGGGAACCGGCCGGGCCACGGTGAGTGGGCGTCTCTCCGACGGCACTGCATTCACGACGGCCACCTACGTCGGCCCCACGGGTGAGATGCTGGTCTTCGGTGCCCTCTATGCCGCCAATGCTCGCGGTTCGGTGCTGGGCAGTCTCGACATCGATCAACTGACGCCAAGCAATCTGGATGACAACAGGATCACCGGAAACGTCAGTTGGTTCAAGCCAGCACAAGCTGGACGCAGCTACGCCGCCGGGTTTGGTCCGTTTGATATGGAGGCTGTCGGCAGCCGCTACAATCCGCCAACCACGGGTGTGCCCGTCATGAGCATCGTTCCGCCGTCGGTCCCAGGCCAGATCAATGCGCTGGTCGAACTCACGGGTGGCAATGTGGAAACGGCAGCACCCGTCACCACGGTGCCAGCTGACAATCAGACGGGCTTCAGCGTCACCACGACCAACAGTGCGGTGGCGGACGTCGTGAACAATCCACGGAGAATGACCCTGGTGATCACCTCAAGGACAGGTGTCATTTCCGGTCGGTTCTCGCTCAGCGGTGCGCATCCTTTTGCCAGCAGCGGCGGTACTCCAGCGACCATCAATCGCACGGTGAACTACCTCGGCTTGATCATCAACAATGGTACGCTTCAGCAAGGCTGGGGTTACTTCTTGCTGCCACAGCTGCCCTCCAATGCAGCGGAGAAAATGACCGCAACGCCGATCCTCAGCGGTCAGGCGGTGTTTGAAAAGCTGCCTTAACGCAGCGTTCAGACCGGACAACTCGAAAGTCTTTTGCGCGCGCGGCCCTCCAGCCGCGCGCGCAATGTTGGTGGGGTGAATGCCAATTGCAGGGCAGTAATGAAATGGGCTGTGGGCTACTGATGCGGTAGTGAAACCCTCTGACAACGCGCCCTTGCCAGAATGCCGCCACTGCGGGACACCCGTCCCCGCAGGCCGGGCTGATGGCTTTTGCTGCACCGGTTGCAGCTACGTCTTTCATCTGCTGGTCGAAGAAGGGTTTGAGCGCTTCTACGACTTGAAGGGGCGGAAGACGCTGTCGCCGATCTCGCCTGAAGCCTTGCGTGAGCGGGATTATGAGTGGCTGGAAAATCAAGCCGCTACCGCAGAAGTCGGCTGTGCGCCCTGCGGCGGACGGGCGGAACTGCGGCTGAGTGTTCAGGGTCTCTCTTGTGTGGGCTGTGTCTGGCTCATTGAGCGGGTCTTTGCTCGTCAGCCTGGGGCTCTGCGGGTGAGGGTGGATGTCATGAATGGGGAAATGCAGGTGAACTGGCAGGCTGGACAGTTTGATTGGCTTGCCTTTGCCAGGGAGTTGCAGGGCTTTGGCTATCTTCTCGGCCCCGCGCAGGCGCGTGGAGCCTCAGACCCCGACCGCCGCGAACGCTCAGGCCTGGAGAAGCGTCTGGGTGCCTGCGGCGCCTTTGCCATGAATGCCATGGCCTTTTCCCTGCCCGCCTATTTCGGAATGCCCTCCGATTTTCCCTTCGCCGGTTGGTTCACTTTGATCGCCGCGGCATCTGCCACCCTGGCCATGCTGGTCGGAGGCTCTTATTTCATCGAACGCTCCTGGAAAAGCCTGCGGGCAGGGGTGCTGCACATCGACACCCCCATAGCCCTCGGCATCGTGGCGGCCTATGCGGGCTCGCTTGGGGGCTGGGCCTTTGGCGTTGAGGGCCTGCTTTATTTCGACTTTGTGGCCATGTTTGTGTTTCTCATGCTGGCTGGCCGTTGGGCCCAGCAGACAGCGGTAGAGCGGAATCGGCGCAAGCTCATGAGAGACACCTCGATCCCCGAGTCCGTGCGGCTTTTGGAAGAAGGCACCTCATTGCCGGTCTCGGAAATCGCTGCTGGCACCGCTTACCGCGTGAAGCCCGGGCAAACGCTGCCAGTGGCCTCCCGTCTTCTCAGCGCCCAGGGGTCCGTCAGTTTGGAGTGGATCAATGGCGAGAGTGAGGTCCAGCACCGCGATCAAGGCCAATTGCTGCCCTCCGGTGTATTGAACGTGGGCGTGGGCGAGTTGACGGTGGAAGCCCTGGAGGCTTGGCCGGAGTCCACGCTGCATCGTCTGTTGGAGGCCCGCAAGCAGTCCGAGTATCGCGACCGCGGGCTAGAGCGGCTCCTGCGCGGTTACCTTGCCGTCGTCGTTCTCGTTGGCTTGGCTGGCGCGATCTGGTGGTGGCTGGCTGAAGGCACTGCAGCCGCTTTGCAGGTGATGATTTCGGTCTTTGTGGTCTCGTGCCCGTGCGCACTCGGTGTGGCCATACCCCTGGCGGAAGAGTTGGCTTCATCAAGGGCTGAGCGCTTGGGGGTTTTTGTTCGATCCCTTGGCCTGTGGAAAAAACTGCTTCGAATCCAAAGCGTCGTCTTTGACAAGACCGGCACCCTCACCCTTGAAAATCCAGTACTGCTGGATGCGCCATCCGTGGCCAGATTGGATCGGGACGCGCGCGCGGCGTTACGCCGGCTCGTGACCGGTAACCTGCATCCCGTCAGTCGCAGCCTTTTTGATGCGGTAGGGCCGGGGGAAATGTTGAACGGTGCCGTGGAGGAGAGGATTGGTGAGGGGCTCATCCTGCATGCCGAAGATGGGCGGACCTGGGCATTGGGGCGGCCTGGACTCTGGTCTGGTACCGCTACGCCCGCCCTTCCCGCCGATGTGGAACTCTCCCAGAATGGCCACCGGATCGCTGGCTTTGCCTTCAAAGAAAGCCTACGCCAGGACACCGTGTCAGAGGTCAAGAAGTTGCGCGCGCGTCGCCTATCTGTCGCCATTCTGAGTGGGGACCGGGAAGAGAAGGTGGCGGGGGTGGCGGATCAGTTAGGTTTGTCTCAGGACGAGTGGCAGGCGGGACTCGATCCTGCCGGGAAGGCCAGATGGCTGGCCACGCACGGTGCCGAACGCGCTCTTTTCATTGGTGATGGTGCGAATGATAGCCTGGCCTTTGATGCGGCACTGTGTGCGGGCAGTCCGGTGACGGGGCGGAGCTTTCTGGAACAGAAGGCGGACTTCTTTTTTCTCGGGCACAGCTTACGATTTGTGAGCGGTTTGTTTGATGTGGCCGTCCGCCACCGCTTGGCGGTCCGCCGGGTCTTTGCTTTCTCGGTGCTCTACAATGTGAGCGCTGCGGCTCTTGGACTGGCAGGCCATTTGAATCCCTTAGTTGCGGCCATTCTCATGCCATTGAGTTCCGTGGCCACCATGAGCATCGTGGCACTCACGTTTCGTGTAGGTCGCAAAGGACCTGCCTACCGGACAGAAGAGGGTCGAAATAGCGCAATTCTGTTGGCGCAAAGGCCGGCCTTTTCTGGTAAACTTGCCCATTCAAAGACCAACCCTGCCATGCCATGAAAACCTTCCATCGAGTCGTCGTCGCCATTGATTTCACGAAACACTGCCGGATCGCCCTCAAGGAAGCGGTACACCGGGCGGCAGAAGATCACGCTGAAGTCTTCGCGGTTCATGTCATGGATGAGTTTCTCATGGAAGAGCTGAAGCGTGCTCAAG
>JBIIUD010000768.1:0-3831 GCA_044340175.1 Verrucomicrobiaceae bacterium | reverse complement strand
AATGGCCAGACCGGAGAGATCATTCTTGGGGCCAACAAAAAGATCACGAAGACCCTGCTGCGCAAGTTGGCAGAGAGCTACGACACGATCGAAATCGACCCCAGCCCGATCCGCAACAAGATCATGGAGATCATCGGCTCCTTCGAACAGAAGTTTGCGGATGCTGACATGGAGCGGGAACGCGGTCTGGACCGGATCGAAGCCAGCACCGAAGACGGTGGTGACTCCGGTGTTGTGAAACAAGTGCGCGTCTTCATCGCTTCCAAACGGAAACTCTCCGTCGGGGATAAGATGGCCGGTCGTCACGGAAACAAAGGTATCGTCGCCACGATCGTGCCGGAAGAAGATCTGCCATTCTTGGCAGATGGTACACCGGTTGACATCTGCTTGAACCCGCTCGGCGTGCCATCACGGATGAACGTGGGACAGGTTTTGGAGACGCACCTCGGCATCGCGGCCAAGGCGCTCGGCATGACCATCGCCACGCCTGTGTTTGACGGTATCAGCGAGGCCCGGATCATGGATTATGTGAAGGAAGCCAAGAAGGTGCCGGGCTTTGAGTGGATGGGTCTGAATGGCAAATCGACGCTGTTCGACGGACGCACGGGTGAGCCCTTTGCCCAGGATGTCGTTGTGGGTTACATCTACATGCTGAAACTGGGTCACTTGGTGGCAGATAAGATCCACGCACGTGCGGTCGGACCTTACTCGCTGGTTACCCAGCAGCCTCTGGGTGGTAAGGCTCAATACGGTGGTCAGCGTTTCGGGGAAATGGAGGTCTGGGCGCTCGAGGCCTACGGTGCTGCTTATACCCTGCAAGAGCTGCTCACGGTCAAGTCGGATGACGTTCAAGGACGGACCCGGATCTATGAACAGATTGTCAAAGGTGACAATGCGCTGGAGGCCGGCACACCGGAGTCCTTCAACGTGTTGATCAAGGAAATGCAGTCCCTCGGTCTTGACGTGCGGGTGCAAAAGGCATCCACCCATGACGCGATCGTGGAAAACATCGAACGATTCTCCGCAGAGGGCTGAGCCTCGCTGATCTGAACACCAGCAACCCCAACAAACGCATCCTTTATGAACGCTGACGAAAGCTTGAAAGAAATCTTCGGAGAGACACCGAAAGGCGAGGACTTTGACGCCGTGTCCATTTGCATCGCCTCCCCAGAGCGCATCCGCTCTTGGAGTTCTGGCGAAGTGAAGAACCCTGAAACCATCAACTACCGGACCTTCAAACCTGAAAAGGGTGGTCTGTTCTGCGAACGCATTTTTGGACCCACCCGGGACTGGGAATGCGCCTGCGGTAAGTACAAACGCATCAAGCACAAAGGGGTCATCTGTGACCGCTGCGGTGTGGAGGTGACTTTGAGCCGTGTGCGCCGTGAGCGCATGGGCCACATTGAACTTGCCGTGCCGGTGACACACATCTGGTTCTACAAAGCCATGCCAAGCCGCATCGGCCTCATGCTGGACATGACGGCACGCTCCTTGGAGCGCGTCATCTATTATGAAGACTTCATGGTCATCGATCCCGGCTCGACTCCGCTGCTGCGCGGTCAATTGCTGACGGAAGTGGATCTGCGCGAAGCTGAAGAGCAATTCGGTGCCGACGCTTTCCGTGTCGGTATGGGTGCTGAGGCCATCCGCGACATCTTCAGCCAAATCAATCTCACGGAAATGATCCGGGAGCTTGAGGAAGCGATGACGAAGACCAAGTCGAAGCAGAATCGCAAGAAATTGGCCAAGCGTTTGAAGCTGAATCAAGGTTTCGCTTCCAGCCACACCCGGCCTGAGTCGATGATCATGGAAGTGCTTCCAGTCATCCCACCGGATCTGCGTCCGTTGGTGCCGCTCGAAGGGGGTCGCTTCGCTACGTCTGACTTGAACGACCTCTACCGTCGTGTCATCAACCGTAACAACCGTCTCAAGAACCTGCTCCAACTGCGCACACCGGATGTCATCATCCGCAACGAGAAGCGCATGCTTCAAGAAGCGGTTGACGCCTTGTTTGACAACGGTCGTCATGGTCGTGCCGTAACCGGAGCAGGCAATCGTCCGCTGAAGTCGCTCTCCGACATGCTCAAGGGCAAAAGCGGACGCTTCCGGCAAAACTTGCTGGGCAAGCGCGTCGATTACTCGGGTCGTTCCGTTATCGTTATCGGTCCTGACTTGCAGCTCAATCAATGCGGTCTGCCGAAGAAGATGGCGCTGGTCTTGTTCGAACCTTTCATCATCCGCCGATTGAAGGAGATGGGATTGGTGCACACCGTGCGTAGCGCGAAGAAAATGATTGAGCGCCGCACGCCTGAAGTCTGGGACATTCTGGATGAAGTGACCCGCGGTCACCCGATCCTGCTCAACCGCGCGCCCACGCTTCACCGTCTCTCGATCCAGGCGTTTGAGCCGAAGTTGATCGAAGGTGACGCCATCCGAGTTCACCCGCTGGTTTGTACTGCTTACAATGCCGACTTTGACGGTGACCAAATGGCTGTGCACGTGCCCCTCTCCGTTGAGGCTCAGATGGAAGCCCGTTTGTTGATGCTCGCGCCGAACAACTTGTTCTCGCCTGCCAGCGGCAAACCGATCACGACACCTTCCCAAGACATTCCTCTGGGTTGCTACAACCTGACGTATCTGCGGGATTTCCCGTCGCATGACAAAAATGCCGCAGCACCGCGCATTCCGATGTTCAATGACGTCACGGAAGTTGAGTTCGCGATCACTGAAGGTGGTTTGGGCACCAATGACAAAATCCTTTTCCGGAATCCGGATTACGGGCAGCCAAGCAAGCCCTACGGGGACTCCAGCAAGGCAGTTATCGAGACGACAGCAGGTCGTGTGCGCTTCAATGAAATCTGGCCCGAAAGCCTTGGCTTCATCAACGCCACCATTGGCAAAAAACAAATCTCCGAAATCATCTGGCGCTGTTTCCAGACGACTGGGCAAAAAGAGACCGTCGCGGCTCTTGACCGTCTGAAGTCGCTTGGTTTCCGTGAGGCCACACGCTCCGGTATTTCCATCGGGATCACCGACATGGAGATCCCGCCGTTGAAGAAAGAACTTCTGAAGAAGGCCTACGTTGACATCGAAGAGGTCGATAAGCAGCACCGCCGCGGTATCATCACCCAGGGTGAGCGCTATCAAAAGATCATCGACATTTGGACCCAAGTGGGTGACCAAGTGGCTGACGAACTTTTCCGCACCATCGAGTACAACGAGGGCAAAAAGCAGCACAACCCGCTCTACATCATGGTCACTTCCGGTGCCCGTGGGAACCGCACCCAGATCAAGCAACTTGGTGGGATGCGCGGCTTGATGGCCAAACCGTCCGGCGAGATCATCGAACGTCCGATCACTTCGAACTTCCGCGAAGGCCTCAGTGTGCTTGAATACTTCATCTCAACTCACGGTGCCCGTAAGGGACTGGCTGATACGGCGTTGAAGACCGCCGACTCCGGCTACATGACCCGTAAGTTGGTGGACGTTTCACAGGACGTGATCATCCATGAGGAAGATTGCGGAACCGTTAACGGCATCACGCTTTCCACCATTTACTCGGGTGACGAAGTCGTCGTTGACCTGAAGACCCGCATCTACGGACGCGTGAGCTGTGAAACCGTTCACAATCCGGTCGATAAATCCATCATTGTGAAGCCTGGCACGCTCATCAGCGAAGTTGAGGCGGATTTGCTGGCTAAGATCGGCGTGGACAAGCTGAAGATCCGCTCTGTGCTCACCTGCGAAGCGAAGCGCGGTTGCTGTGCCAAGTGCTATGGTCTCAGCCTTGCTACAAGCCGTCTTGTCAAGATCGGGGAAGCTGTCGGTATC
>JBIIUD010000701.1:0-2683 GCA_044340175.1 Verrucomicrobiaceae bacterium | reverse complement strand
CGCACCGATCTCTGGCGAGGTGGAGCACTGGTGGGCTGGCAACAGCGGCAAAGTGGTGCATCCCGTGACGGATGCGGTCATGACCCCCAAACCACCGGATGGCCCTGAGATGCCCTATGTGGAGGGCCAAGACCCCCGCGCGCGGCTGCTCGACTGGATGGCGGCTTCCAACAATCCGTTCTTTGCCAAAGCCATCGTCAATCGCATCTGGGCGGACTTCATGGGCCGTGGGATCGTGGATCCGGTCGATGACTTTCGCGCTTCGAATCCGCCGAGCAATCCCGAGCTGCTCGACTGGCTGGCGCAGGATTTTGCCGCGAACGGCTACGACTTGAAGCACCTCATGAAGACCCTGGTGCTATCCCACACCTACCAGCTCAGTGCGGAACCCAACGCACAGAACATCACGGACACCAAGAATTTCTCCCGCTTCCAGAAGCGTCGGCTGACGGCTGAAGTACTCGCGGATGCGGTGGCGGATCTGACCGGTGTGGCGGACAGCTACAGTGGCATGGCCCCCGGTACGCGGGCGGTGCAAACGTGGAATCACAAGCTAAAATCGGATTTCCTCGACGCCTTTGGCCGCCCCAATGCCAGTCAGGAATGCCCCTGCGAGCGCGAGCGCAAGTCCAGCGTGGTGCAGGCGCTACACCTGATGAATTCGTCGGAGCTGCAAACCAAGCTCGCCAGCAAAGAAGGCCGAGTGGCCAAGCTGGCGGCCAATGAGGAGCTTTCAGAGCCGAAGCTGGTGACGGAAATTTACCTCGCTTCTTACTCACGGCTGCCAGATGCGGAAGAGTTGCAGACCGCACTGCGTTTCTTTTCACAACCCGGAGCGACCCGCCAAACCGCTGCCGAGGACCTGGCCTGGGCGCTCATCAACTCCGCTGAATTCGTTTTCAATCACTGATTCCTATGTCATCCCTCCATTCCAACTGCGCCGGTGTGAAACGCCGTGACTTCCTCCAGCTCGGCATGGCGGCAGTCGGCGGTTTGACGTTTACCGACATCCAACGCCTGCGCGCGGAAGCCGCCCAAGCCAAAGGGTTGTCCAGTCCGAACCAAATGAACTGCATTTTGGTTTGGCTGGACGGCGGCCCTTCTCATTACGAGACCTTTGATCCGAAACCGGACGCACCGCAGGAGATTCGTGGTGAGTTCAAGTCGATCAAGACCAACGTGCCGGGGGTGCATTTCAGCGAGGTCATGCCCAACCTGGCCAAGACCATGGACAAGATCAGCATCATCCGCTCGATCTGTCACAAGGACCCGAACCACGGCGGCGGTAATCATTACCTCATGACCGGTGCACCGACTCCGGTGCCGGTGGGTTGCGGGGCGTTTGTGAGTTTTCACCCCTCCTTTGGTTCCATGGTCTCGCACGAGCGCGGGGTGATCGGCGGTTTGCCCGCTTACATGAGCCTGCCCGTCGTGTCCCGCAGTGGCGGTCCGAATTTCCTCGGCGCTCAGCACGCGCCTTTCGTGGTGGGGGGCGATCCCAATGGTAAAGGCTTCCGCGTGCGTGACGTGGCGATCCCGCCGGAGATCAACGACGGACGCGCGGCCAGTCGGCAGCAACTGCGGGAATCGCTCGACCGCATGAAGCGCATCAGCGATCAAGCGGCGGAAGATCCCACCCTCGGCTTTGATAGCTTTTATCAACAGGGCATGGAGCTGGTCACCTCGCCGACAGCCCAGGCCGCCTTCGACATTTCCCAGGAGTCCGACAAGGTGCGGGACGCCTACGGCCGCAACGACTTCGGTCAGCGCCTGCTGCTCGCTCGTCGTCTGGTGGAAGTCGGAGTCTCCTTCACCGTGGCCTACTACGGCGGCTGGGATCATCACCGCGACATCTTCAAAACCATGAAGGACAAAGCGGGACCGACCCTGGATCAAGGGCTGGCGGCTTTGATCAACGATCTTCACACTCGCGGGATGCTGGACACGACCTTGGTGATCTGTCTTGGTGAATTTGGCCGCACGCCCAAGGTGAATAAAGACAACGGTCGGGACCACTGGCCGGGCGCGATGAGCGTGCTGATGGCAGGCGCGGGCATTCCCGGTGGACAAGTCATCGGCGCGACCGATCCCAAAGGCTACTACGCGGCGGAAAACATCTACTCGCCCGAGGACTTCGCCGTTTCGCTTTACACCAAGCTTGGCATCGACCCGCATCAAGTCCTGCACACCACCACCGGCCGCCCCGTGCAGCTGGTGAATGGTGGCAAGCTGATCAAGGAGCTGTTTGTCTAAGCGCAAAACACCGTCAACCGCGGACCCGCCGTGTGCGGTTCTCCGTGGCACGCGGCGCACAGGAAAACGTCAGTTTTCCTGTCTCCGAAGGCCTAACAGCTCTTCTTGCGCTCGCCAAGCACCCCACGCTACGCGGGGAAGACTGACGTCTTCCGCTACGAGCCTGGGGTGCAAATAATTTAGCAGGTAAATTAAATTGACGGTGCAGCGGCTATAGAGGCGTTCTTGCTGCATAAAGACTAGGTGCTGAGTGCTGAACCAGACCCTATCACGCCCCGTCCCCGCTCTACCTTCGAGGCCAACTCAAAAGCACTTTCCTAGCTGTTTGATCCGCTCATCCTGCGCAGTATTCTACTGAAAGACTGATCCCATGAAGCGACGCACCTTCCTCACCACCACCGCACTCGCCACGCTGGCCTCCCAGGTCCAA
>JBIIUD010000443.1:0-3851 GCA_044340175.1 Verrucomicrobiaceae bacterium | reverse complement strand
CGGCGACGTTGGTTTTCTTGTGGCTCATGGTCCGCCCGGTGGCACGCAGTGTCCGCTCCCAAAGCTTTTTGCCATCCTCAGCAGAGAAGCAAAGCACATGCAGCGTGGTCTGCTCATTGCCGCTGGCGGCGGTGACAAAAACTTTGTTGCCTACCACGATCGGGCAGGAAAGGCCACGTCCAGGCAATGCCGCGTCCCAGGCCACCGCAGGGCTAACTCGCACGGCTTCTTTAGCCGCTGAAACACCGCCGCCATTCGGTCCACGGAACTGGCTCCAGTCATCGGCCAACACCGCCAGGGGCAACACACAACCAGCCAAAAGAGAAATCGTTTTCATGTCAGTCAAAGAGAGAGGGTAAAGGATTGCGTTCAGGGTTGGCTGAGGATGGCGGTGCCAGTGGCATCACAGATGCGGAGTTGGAAGCGCCACTCCACGGTCCACTGCTCAGTCTGTTCGTTTTGGCAGCACTTCACCAGCAGAGTGTTCTTGCCCTTTTTGAGCGTGATCGGCAGCTTGTACTGGTCCAGCTTCATGCCGCGGTGATATTCATCCCGGCCAAACAAGAGCTCGCCGTTGAACCAGACTTTCCAACCGTTTTTGCAGCCCAAACGGATCTCCGCCATGCGTTCTTCTGCGGATTCGAACTCGGTGAAAGCATACCCTGAGACCTCTTTCAACATGCCGAACGGGGTGTTGAAATCGATCATGCCATACTCGTCCTTGCTCTCATAAGGCACCCAGGCGGCTTCGGCACCTTTGCCGGGATACTTGGCTTTCAGATCCACCGACTGCTCCGGCGGAAACGCGGTGTCAAACCCACCCCGCTCCACATTCGTGAAGGGGGCGATAAGATGCCATTTCATCAGAAAGCCGAAGTGCTTTGGCAAGTCCACCGTTTCCCCGAGATCTCGAAGACCCTTGGTGAGGGCATTGATCTGCTCTTCATCCCGCGCGCCATCCAGCGCTTTCTTGAAAGCTTGGAGCGCCCCTTTTTTGTCGTCCTTGGCTTTCATCGCCTGACCCGCCTCCAAAAGCTCGGCCACCGCAAACAACCGCAGTTCCGCCGCAGGGTCATTGAGCAGTCCTGGGCGCAACTCCGCCGCCACCGCGCCCGCGTCAGTTTGCAAAAGCTCAAAGGCTAGCAGGCGCGGGGCCATGTCGTTGCTGGTGTCTTTCACAAGCGCCGCCAAATCTGCGACGGGCAGAGCCTTCGCTGCCCGGGCTTTGTCCGCCACGCTCTCGACCGCCGCCCGCAGCCAGTTCTGCGCCAGGGCGTTGGCCCCATTCATGCCTTTCAGAATGCTGACCAGGTCTTTGGGGTCGCTCTGCGCTAGCGATTTCCAGGCGGCAGTAGCAGATTCATTGCCCGCGCCCTCGCGGCCCACCTCGCGGATTTTCTCCAAATCTCCGGGGGCGGCCAAGGTGGGTTGCACGGCAAGGCCAGTCGCTAAAAGGACCAGCCACAACATCGAAGAGGAAACAGGCTTCATAATCAGGTGAAAAGACGAGCGGGGTGAGGCTACGGTTGATACACAAAACGCACCGGCTTGGCGATGGGTTTCTAGGCAATCATCAAAGTAACAAGGTTGCGGTTTGCGGCTGCTAAAAGGTTCTCATTTATGCGAATGCAGGCTCTCACTTGCCTCCCAGCATTGGGAAACAATCAGAATGTTAAACCCTGCCTCACGAGCAGCGCGTCGATGATCCGAGGGCTGGAAAGGCCAGCACAAGCGGTTGGAGTATTTGATTAAGGTGCCTTTATTTTAAATATTGTTTCAACAATAATTTCCATAATTTCATTTGCGGTAAGAACTAGATTTGATAGAATTATCACCAATGAAAATGAGCGCGCCCAATCCGCCCCTCTCCAATCCCTTCGGAACCAACGCGAGTTTCTCGACGTCCAGCCTGTCCGCTGGAGGTGTCGCTAATCCAGCTGTTATTGCTACTGCACTGACTCATGCGGGTCCGCGCATTGCGTCCCGAACCTCTTCTCCAAGCACCGGCTTCCGTTGGATTGCCCTGGCCGTAGCCGGTGACCTCGCGATCGCTGTGCTGGGCTCTCTCCTAGCCTTCTATGTCCGCTTCCATACCTTCGTTCGTGATCTCGGGGTGTATGAAGCGCTCAGCATGCGTCAATACATGGGGCACATGGTGCTGGGGTCGATCTCTTTGATCATGGTACTGGGTTGGATGGGAGTTTATCAAAAAAGTTCCCTGCTGCGTCCCAGGTGGGTGGCGGACCGCATTCTGAAGAGCGTGGTGATGTGGACGCTGGGCTTCTTGACCTTCACGCTCGCTTTCAAATTGCAACCCCCCATCTCCCGAGTTTACACGGCCCTCAACGGCGTTTGCGTGTTTGCGCTCTTGGAGATTTGGCGCGCTCTGCTGACCCGCTTCTTGAGGCAGCCCAAACGTCTGAACGTCCTACGCCAGCGCGTGCTGTTTGTGGGGTGGAGCCCAGATGCCGAACGTCTGCACCGCACTCTCTCCAAAGACCCGTACTCCGCCCTGAGTGTGGTTGGCATGGTCACTCCTGAGAATGCCCCCAGTGCGGTCTATGCCAGTTCTAGCACGCGTCCTAAAGACCTCGGCAGCACCCAACAAGTGGAATCCCTCCTTAGCCGGCATGAGGTGGACATGGTCATCGTTGCCGACTATTATGGGCAGCGTGAGCAACTGACAGAAATCGCCGCGCTCTGCGAGCGTGAGTTGGTGCAGTTCAAACTCATCCCCTCCTGCTTCCGCATTTTTGTGTCCGGCCTGCATCTTGAAACCATCTCCGGTACTCCTATTTTAGGGGTTGATCGGTTGCCTCTGGACAATCCCCTCAATTGGGCTCTGAAGCGCGCCACCGACATTGTCGGTGGGTTGGTTGGCTTGGTTCTTTCTGCCCCCATCATCGCCTTCTTCGGGGCCATGGTATGGCTCGAGTCCCGCGGGGCCATTTTTTACCGCCAGCGCCGCACCGGCATCATCGGCAAGTCGTTCGACATCTTCAAAATCCGCTCCATGAAACTGGACGCCGAAGCTGGCAAAGGCGCGCAATGGTGCCAAGAGAACGATCCGCGCCGTCTCCGTGTGGGAGCCTTCATGCGGAAATACAACATCGACGAAGTGCCGCAGTTCTGGAACGTGCTCAAAGGGGAAATGAGCCTCGTCGGCCCACGGCCTGAGCGGCCCGAGCTGATTCAAAACTTCAAGCACCAGATTCCCCACTACAATGCCCGCCACCACGCCAAACCAGGCATGACTGGCTGGGCGCAGATCAATGGCCTGCGGGGTGATACCGACCTCGCTGAGCGCATCAAATACGACCTTTGGTACATGGAGAACTGGAGCCTTTTCCTCGACTTCCAGATCATGTTCATGACCTTCTTCAAACGCGACAACGCCTACTGAACCGCCCAATCCCACGTCGCCATGCAGCCTTGCCCCACCCTGACCTTTACCGTCTTCACGCCGACCTACAATCGCAAGCACACCCTGCACCGCGCCTATCACAGCCTAGCCGCCCAGAGCTGCCGGGACTTTGAATGGCTCATTGTCGACGACGGCTCGGAGGATGGCACGGAGGAACTGGTCAAACATTGGCAGCGGGAGGGCCTCGTGCCGATCCGTTACTTCCGCCAACCCCACGGCGGAGCTCACCGCGCCCATCAGACCTGCCTCGCAGAGGCACGCGGGGAGCTCGTCATCAAGCTCGACTCCGACGACGGCTGCGCTGCCGCCTCCCTGGAGCGCTTCAAACAGCACTGGTTGGCCATCCCAGATGCCGAGCGTACCCGCTACGCCGGCGTCACCGCCCTCTGCTTGGATGAACGCGGTCGTCTGGTCGGCGATACCTTCC
>JBIIUD010000442.1:0-3855 GCA_044340175.1 Verrucomicrobiaceae bacterium | reverse complement strand
TACCGCCGCCGCTCTGCTCGCCCGCCAAGGGTGGCGTGTCCTAGTCGCAGAAGCCGGTCCTACTCTCGGCGGCGGTACCCGCACTCTGGAACTGACCCTGCCCGGGTTTCACCACGACATTTGCTCAGCCGTCCATCCCACCGCCATCGCCTCCCCCGTTTTTCAGAAACTCAACCTGGGTGCCGAAGGCCTTTCTTGGGTCCATCCTGAAATCCCTCTCGCCCATCCCCTGGAAAACGGACGCGCAGCGCTCCTGCACCGCTCCCTTGACCAAACGGCCGCAGCACTTGGCCATGATCAAACCGCCTACCACTCTCTGTTTGGGCCCCTCGTCGATCATGCACACGAACTCTACCCAGACATTTTTTCGCCGCTTCAATTTCCTGCCCACCCCCTGCGTATGGCAGGTTTCGGTCTCCGCGCCCTGCCACCCGCCAGCCTGCTAGCCAGACTCGCCTTTCGCAGCCAGGAAGCCCGCGCGCTGCTCGCAGGAAACGCTGCCCACAGCGTACTTCCGCTGGAAGCACCCCTGACCTCAGCCATCGCCATCATGCTCCAATTCAGCGCCCATGCGGTCGGATGGCCCGTCGCTCAGGGTGGCTCTCAATCGATCGCCACCGCGCTCGCACGCATCGTTGAACGCCATGGCGGGGAGTTCGTCACCCACTGGCGCATTCGCTCACTCGACGAGCTCCCCCCCAGCCGAGTCGTCCTCTTTGACACCGCCCCCCGTCACCTCGCCGAAATCGCTGGCTCAGCCCTTCCCTCTTCCTACCGCCGCCGACTCCAGAGCTACCGCCATGGACCAGGTGTGTTCAAAATCGACTACGCCCTCTCAGAACCCGTTCCCTGGACGAATCCCGACTGCCGAAAAGCCGGCACCGTCCACGTCGGCGGCACCCTGGAAGAAATCAGCCGCTCAGAGCATGAGGCCTGTGCAGGCGTCCATAGCGAGAAACCTTTTGTCCTCACCGCTCAACCCACCCTTTGCGACCCCACCCGCGCACCCGCAGGAAAACACATCTTTTGGGCCTACTGCCACGTCCCGCACGGCAGCAGCCTGGACATGCGTGACCGGATCGAAAGCCAGATCGAACGTTTTGCCCCCGGCTTCAAGGACACCATCCTCGCCGCACGCACCCACCACTGCGGGCAAATGGAAACCCATAATCCCAACTACATCGGAGGCGATATCATCGGCGGCGTCACCGATTGGCAGCAGCTCCTTGCCCGCCCCATCGCCAGCCCGAGCCCGCATCGCACACCCAACCCGCGCCTTTTTCTCTGCTCCGCCTCCACCCCTCCCGCTGGCGGCGTGCATGGCATGTGCGGATTCCATGCCGCTCAGGCCGTCCTGCTTCACCACGCAAAATGAACACTTCATGCCGTTCCCTCCTCAAACCCTATCGACAACACCCCCCATCCCGTCTAACCTGACATCACCATGACCTCCGTCATCCGCCCCTTTCTTTTCCTCCTGCTTGCCGCTTGTGGTCTGATCCTCACCCAGACAGCACAGGCGCAGGTCATCGTTTATCGATTGGAATTCAAGCATACCGATGGCTTTAACGTCGACTACTACACCGGCGGTTATCTGGCCGCGCCGCTGCTGGGTGGTAGCGGAAATTTCCTTCTCACCGCCATCGAAAATGGCCGCCGCGTCCTCGACACCTCCTCCGGTTCAGGCTCCTACTTCCTCGCCCGTAGCGGCGACAAACGCTTCAATGTCGTCTCTGCTACTGTCGGTAGCGGAACGGAAAGTTCCGCCAACGGCAGCTATGTCGCCTCAGGCGAAACCAAACGCACCGTCGGCATCGTCACCCCCACCGGCACCTTCCGAATCAAAGTCGCCTCCGTTCTGAAAGGCGAGTCCATCGCCGCCGATGATGAGGGCGGCGAAGTCAAATTCAATGGCACTGTCGGCACCGCCAACTTCTCTGACTTAACTCTCTATTTTGAAGAAGGCCTCACCCAAGAATACAATGAAGAGGGTCTGACCCTAGAGGAGATCACCACTCGACTCACCCGACTCTTGCGCTGGCGCGGTTTCTCCCCGCCCGCCGAAGACAACACAGAGGGCGGCACCGATGGCGGCACGGACGGCGGAACCGACGGTGAAACAGGCACAGGCACTGGCACTGCAACCGGTGCTAATCCCTCGACTCAAGGCTCCTAGCGCTCGTCAAGGCCCGCCCTGAACACAGGGAAACCTGTGCACTTCGTTGACAAACCTCGTTGATACGTGAATTTTCACAAATGCCACGGATTGACATACCTCGGAAGTCTATCTACCGACTTTCCATCTATCAGCGCTGCCTCCAGCGGCTGAAATCAAACCGTGTCGACACCGTTTCTTCTGAAGCCCTGGCCAAAGCCGCAGGCGTAAAGCCTACCCAGCTTCGCAAGGACCTCACCTATTTTGGCCAGTTTGGCACCCGCGGCCTCGGCTACAACGTCGAAAGCCTCAGTTCAACCATCGGTGAAGTACTCGGCCACAATCGCCTCCAGCCAGTCGTCCTCGTCGGCGTCGGCAATCTAGGTTCCGCGCTCCTACGCTATGGAGGCTTTCGCAAAGAAGGTTTTGAAGTCGTTGCCGCCTTCGACATCGCCCCCAAACCTGCCGGACGCGATGTGCTCATCCCCATACTTGCCCTCGGCACCATGGAGGCGTTCATCAAGGAAAACCAAGTCAAGATGGCCATCCTTACCGTCCCGGCCACCAGTGCCCAGGAAGTCGCCAACGTCCTCATCAAAGCCGGTGTCCAGGCCATCCTTAACTTTTCGCCCACTGTCCTTGACGTCCCCGAAGACGTCGTCGTCAACAGCGTGGACCTCGCCGTCGAACTCGAAAACCTCAGCTACTTCATTCGCTGAACGCCGATCGGCATCAAAGCGTGATGAGCATCTTAATCGCCTAACTTTCCTTGCACATCGCCGCAAAATCCGCTCTCAATCACCTGGGGCGCAGGTTCGCGCTCCACGCCGCCACTGATTCTCCCATGTCCCAGTCCATCCTCCGCATCCACCCTGCCGACGACGCCATTGTTGCCCTCAAAAACCTCGGCGCAGGCACCTCCATCTCTCTCGACACTCACTCTTGGACCCTTCGCGAGCCCATCGCCGCCAAACATAAATTCGCTGCGCGTGACTTCGCCCCTGGCGACCTCGTCACCATGTATGGCGTCACCGTCGGCCGCGCCACCGCCCCCATCCCCGCCGGTGCTTGGCTCCATCGCGGCAACCTCATCCATCAATCCGCCGCCTTCACAGGGAAATCGGCCGACACCACCTGGACCGCTCCCGATGTCACCCCCTGGCAAGCCCGCACCTTCCAGGGATTCCGCCGTTCCCACGGCCCCTCCGGAACGGCCAACCACTGGATCGTCATCCCCCTCGTCTTCTGTGAAAGTCGCAACCTCGCCGTCATGCGCGAGGCCATGCACCGCTCCCTCGGTTACGCGCGCACCAGCGCCTACGAGTCCTTCACCCTCCGCCTTGCCGACGCTGCCCGCCGCGGAGCCTCACCCGCAGACCTCCGCGCCCTTGCTCTCGAAGCCGAACCTGCGCCTGCCTCACCGCTCTTCCCCAACCTCTCCGGTCTCCAGTTCCTCGATCACGCCATGGGCTGCGGCGGCACCCGCCAAGACGCCCAGGCCCTCTGCCGCCTCCTCGCCGGTTACATCGCCCACCCCAACGTCGCCGGTGCCACCATCCTGTCCCTTGGCTGCCAAAACGCCCAGATCTCCCTCCTCCAATCCGAACTCGACGCGCTCGACCCCGACTTCGACAAACCCCTCCACTTCTTCGAACAACAAAAAAGCCGCTCCGAGCAGCAAATGATCGCCGACGCCATCC
>JBIIUD010000441.1:0-3857 GCA_044340175.1 Verrucomicrobiaceae bacterium | reverse complement strand
GATTTTGACCCCACCCTCCTGGAACAGAGTCGCCGCCACTGCCATATCGAGAGTGCCATCGTCCTTGACGGGGATGTGCTTCATTTGGGCTCCGCAGCGGCGTGCTGCCAGCTGCCAGGGCACCAGATTGCTGTGGTGCTCCATTTCAGTGAGGAGAATGACATCGCCCGGCTGCAAAAATTCGGCCCCGAAAACCTGAGCGACGAGATTGATGGCCTCAGTGGTGCCGCGGGTGAAGACGATCTCGTTCGCACTGGCAGCGCCCAGGTAGGCCGCCACTTTCTCCCTGGCTCCCTCATAAACCGCTGTGGCACGGGAGCTCAGTTCATGCATGCCCCGATGCACGTTGGCGTTGTCGAACTCGTAGTAGTGGCGCAGGGCATCGATCACCGCGCTGGGTTTCTGGCTCGTGGCCGCATTGTCCAGATAAACGAGGGGATAACCCTTCACCGATTGCTGAAGGATGGGGAACTCGGCGCGGATGTCAGACCAATGAATCACAGTGATGTCGAGGTGAAAGAGCTGCTGGATGCGGGTAAAAGGGCGGGGCAAAGGGGGTCAAAACGAACCATGGATGGGGGCAGCGGCGGCCTTAAAATCATGTGCATTGATGATCCTGCCCAACCAGATTACAACCAGAAACCCCGGCTTGAGCGCTGAGAACTCGCACGAAGTCCAAAATTCGGCTTGCACAAACGGCACATCCAGGCATCTTCACCGCCCTTCAATTTCAGCCGCCCAGTGTGGGTGGCTATCAAACCGGACAGCACGCCATGAACATCATTTCCAAACTCGAACAAGAGCAAATCAAATCGGACATCCCCGAGTTCCGCGTGGGAGACTCCGTCAAGGTGCATTGCCGCGTGGTCGAAGGCGACAAGGAGCGGATTCAGCTTTTCGCTGGAATCGTCATCGCCCGCAAAGGCTCCGGCCTGAACGCCGCCTACACCGTGCGCAAGATTTCGTATGGTGAAGGTGTTGAGCGCGTGTTCCCTCTGCATACGCCGAAAGTGGCCAAGATCGAAGTCACCCGCTTCGGCAGTGTCCGCCGCGCCCGCCTGCACTTCCTCCGTGGTCGTAAGGGCAAGGAAGCCATGGCCGTCAAGGAGCGCCCCTCCACACGCCCTGCCAAGGTCAAGGCGTAAGCTTTGCCGGCTGATTCATTTTCTCATAACGCCGGTGCTTGAAAAAGCCCGGCGTTTTTTGTGTCCTCGGCTTCAGATCGGGGAGGCGTGTTCTGCAAGGGATGCCTGCGGAGTCGTGGCTGAAGACGTGAGTCTTCTCCGCGCAGCGGGCTGAGCTTGGTGAGCGAAAGAGAGGCGGTTTGGCCTTCGGAGAAAGGAAAACTCACGTTTTCCGCTACGGCACGCGGCCTTGATCAGGCACGTCGTTGAAGACGTGAATATTCTTCGTGCAGCGGGCTGAGCTGTGTGAGCGAAAGAGAGGCGGTTTGGCCTTCGGAGAAGGGAAAACTCACGTTTTCTTCTACGTGACCGTCGTGAGCTCACTGCGGACCCGCATTGGGATAGGATCCGAACTCCAGACTTCGCACTTCAATTTTCAAACCATCTCCAACCGAATCGCCTCGTCCAGATCACCCAGGTTCACCCGCCGATAAAAGCATGTCGCCCGCTTGGTGTGGCAGCAACCGCCCCCACGCTGGCGGACGCGCAGGACCAGGGCGTCCTGATCGCAATCCACCAGGATCTCTTCCACGTCTTGAAACTCCCCGCTGGTGAGTCCTTTGTGCCAGATTTCCTTCCGGCTGCGACTCCAATAAACGGCCTGGCGCGTCGTTAGCGTGAGGCGCAGGCTTTCCTCATTCATGTAGGCCTGCATCAGGGGCATCCCGGAATCGGCATCCACCGCCATGGCGGGGATCAGCCCGTCCGCATCAAATTTGGGGGCAAAACCGAGACCTTGCTCGATGACGGCCTTGCTGTCACGGGCAGTAAAGGCACCCGTTGCTGTTTTCACGATCTCTGACATCCGGTTACCTTACCCCAACTCAACCAGACGCCAAAACAAAATGGGTTTTGTTCGACAAAACCGCCTCAATCGCTAGCCTGATCCGCCCATGGCAGTACCCGGCATCCTCATTTCGTTCGAAGGCTCAGAAGGCTGTGGCAAGTCCACGCAGATCGGTCTGTTGCGCACTCGCTTGCAAGAACAGGGACGCCGTGTGGAGCTGATGCGGGAGCCTGGGGGCACGGTCATTGGAGAAAAGATTCGTCATCTCCTTCAGCACGCGCCAGAGGGGGCGTCCATGACGGCAGAGGCGGAGTTGCTGCTGTTTGCGGCCAGCCGAGCGCAATTGGTACGGGAAAAAATCCGCCCCCTTTTGGCCGAAGGCACCGTGGTTTTGCTGGATCGATTTCTCGATTCCACCACGGTTTACCAGGGAATCGCTCGGGGGCTTCCAGAAGCAAGCGTTGCCGCCATCAACGCCTTTGCCGTTGGCGACACATTGCCGCACCTGACCTTCCTGTTGGACATGGATGCCACCCGAGCGCACCAGCGTATTGCTCAGACGGGCCGTGATTTGGATCGCATCGAGAGCCAGCCGCTCGCCTTTTTTGAGAAGGTGCGGCAGGGCTACCTCGCCGTCGCCGCCGCGCAACCGGAGCGCATCCATGTCTTGGATGCCACCCAGGCACCAGACCTCATTCACCAGCAGATTTGCGGACTCATCACCGCCCGATTCCATGCCCTTTAAACCGGAAAACGCCCTCGCCCTGCTTGACCGGGCCCATCAGCAGGGCCGACTCGGTCATGCCTACCTCGTTACCGGCCCGCGTGAGGCGGATCTCAATGGTTTTGCCTTGGACTTTCTGCGGGTCGTCACGGCTAAGCCGCGTTATGAACTCGAGGACTTTCAAAAGGAAGGCACTTACGTGCTATCGCCGGAAGGCAAAAGTCGGCGCATCATCGTCGGGGATCAAACGGGTGCGGCACCGAACACCATGCGGCACTTCATTCATCACATTCAGATGAGCAACGGTGGGCGGCTCAAGCCGGGCATCATCCAGGATGCCGAGCGCATGAATGACAGTGCGCAAAACGCCTTTCTCCGTACTCTTGAGGAACCGCCGGGAGGCGCGCTTTTTCTGCTGCTCACCCACAATCCACGCGCCCTCCTGCCCACCACCCGATCACGTGTCATCGAGATCGCGCTGCTACCGCCGCCGGGGGCTCGTGTCTTCACGGAATACGAAGAGAATTTGCTCACCGTTCTGCGCCAACTCAGCACGCGTACGACGGCGGGCATCTCGGGGGCGCTATCACTCAAAGCTGGGTTCCAAGAAATCCTGGAACAACTGAAGGGCGATATCAAAAAGGACCTCGAAGACGAATTCAAAAAGGAGCAGGACCACTACAAGCAGACCACGGATGGCAGTTGGCTCAAGCAGCGTGAGGAACAAATCGAAGCTCAGATCGAATCCCACTACCAGCAGCAGCGGGATGCGCTCATGGACCTCCTGCTTTCCTGGATGGGCGATGTGGCTCGGCAGCAGGTCGGTGGGGGGCAACTCGATATCCTCCCTTATCAGGACGCCACTGCCGCCCTCGCGCAGCGGTGGACTCCCGGTGAGCTCAATAAGCGGCTGACAGCTTTGCGTAAGCTGGATCAACTGCTGCGCACCAACGTCAATGAAAGCCTCGCCCTCGAAGTCACCTTCATCACGGCCTTTGGCTGAAGTCGCCGTCGCATTCCGAGGGATGAGTCGCGTGGACAGCTCGTTCGCAAGGATACGGAGAGTGCTGTGGCGTTTTGTAATCGGGCCATTCCTGGCCCGAGCCGATTGACTGGGGGCAGGAATGCCCCCATTACTGTGTGCAGTGATGACTTGCAGACG
>JBIIUD010000440.1:0-3863 GCA_044340175.1 Verrucomicrobiaceae bacterium | reverse complement strand
ACCGAAAAGAGCATTCATCGCGCCGCCGCCTACCGGCCCGCACCCCCTGGCGAATGGAAAGGCTCGCCTGAACATTGGGCCTCCCCCAAGGCTACCTTTGACTGGGTACTCTTCTTGCTTTCCGCCCACGAGTTCCGCGAACATGAGGAACGTGTGAACTTACTCAAGCGGGCGCGTGAGGCTCTACTTAACGACGCGCACTCCTTCGTGATCTTGGCCGAACACGTGCGCGATCTCGCCAATTTCCTGGCGTTTGGTCCCGGCTTCCTGCATTTTCACTCCGTCTCCAGTTGGCAAAAAGCCTGGCGTCAGGCCGGGCTGAAATCGGTGCAATGCTTGCAAGTCACCCCTTTCCTGCGAATCTGGGTTCTCACCCCTGCGCTGCCATCATGAACACTCTGGGCTTTCACGTGCAACTAGCCGGTGTCGCTTTGCTTTTGCTCTGCGGATTGCATGGCGTCTTTCCCCGCCGATTCGATTGGAAGAATGATCTGGCACAACTTTCGCAATTGAATCGTGAGATTTTTTATGTTCACACCGCCTTCATCTGTCTGGTCCTGATATTGATGGGCTTGCCCATGCTGTTGGAACCAGAAGTGTTTCTTCAGCCCAGTCGATTGGGGCGATGGGTGGCTGCGGGATTCACCGTCTTTTGGGGCCTCCGTCTTTTCGTACAATGGTTTGGCTACAGTTCTGAACTTTGGCGGGGCAAACGATTGGAAACACTTGTTCACCTTGGTTTCACCCTTTTCTGGTCCTATCTAACCCTTCTCGGAATCACATTATGTCGTCATCAGTGGCAATGATTTCACCGCTCACCCGATGGGCTCTCAAACTGGCCATCACTTCTGTTTGGCTGTATCAAGGGCTCTGGAATAAATTTCTCGTGGTCCGTGTCTTCGCTTGGGATGACCGGCATCTGCGCATCATGCAGCAGGCTTTGGGTGTAGAGCTCGGTGACCTTGCCCTCTACGGCTTGGCCGGGGTGGAAACCCTTTTTGCCTTGGTTGTGCTCGTATCATGGCGTCCCCTTTGGATGGCGCGGGCTCAGATCGGTTTGCTATTGGGAATGAACGCGGCGGGCATCCTCTTTGCAGCCTCATCCATCCCGGACATCGGCGGCATGCTGACCCTGAATGCGGTCTTCTGCGTCGCCGTTTGGATGGATGCCCAGCTATCCTCATCTGCCGCTTCATGAAAGGATCTTGGCGTGATGCAGGACTGCGCTTCAGCAGTGGTGGCCCATTGTTTGGGACGATGCACGAAGATGCCGCAGTCGAGTGCAAGTTGCTCGTTCCAGGAGGGCGCGCGGCGTGTGTGTTGTCTGCGGGTGATGTGGCCTTTGAGTTGCTTCGTGCTGGAGCCGCTGTAGTCGCGGCGGCTGATCCCAATCCTAACCAACACAAGGTGGTAAATATCAAAATCGATCTCGCCCGCCAGGGCCGCTCTGTCGCCGAGGTGGCGGGTGTTCGGATCTGCGATGCAGCAATTGATCTGTCAAATACGGAACCCTGGCATCTGCGACCTGTCTTGGCGGGAGGCTCAGTGGACCTGCGACTCCGTAGCATTGCGCGGTGGGTGACACCTTGGGTGTTGAGCGCCTCCGAAACTCAAAATTTCACCACTTCATTCGAGCGCCCACGTTGGCGCTTGGCTTGGTGGATGCTGGCCTGGGCGGTCCGATTGTTCTTTCCACCCTGGTATCGCCGTCATTTGCCTCCCGACTTCATTCAGCGCCTACGCCGTCGATTTGAAAACGGCTGCCTGCGACATGACGCGGACTCGAATCCGCTTTTGCGGCGTCTGTTGTCCATTACGGAAAAGAATGCGGAGTGGGCCTGGGAGCCGACTTGGCCTCCGCTGGATGAAACCGTTCTGAATCGCTTACAGCTCCATGAAGGCATGTTGGCCGAGATGGCCGTTCAAGGAAAGTTCGATTTGGTGAGCGCCTCCAACATTCTGGACACGCAGCCCAGGTCGAGCCTGAACCCGTTGCTCGACGCTTTTCATGATTCAATGAATCCGGGCGGTTGGCTGGTGCTACGCTCCCTTTTCTGGGAGACCTCCGAGTGGCCGACACCTTCAAAGGGTTGGGTGCTCCATGCTCAAGCCACGGCAAGCGCCAAGCAGAGCGATCGCGCACCGCTTTGTCAAATTTCAGCGGTTTTTCAACGGGACACCTAAACCGAGCGCGCTGAGTGGCTGGCGAGGGACGATTGAAAGTCGGCGTAGGCTTGCTGGAGTCCGTGGCTGAGCGGGATCTGGGCCTGCCAGCCGAGGGCGGTCAATTGGGACACGTCCAAAAGCTTGCGCGGCGTGCCGTCGGGTTTGCTGGTGTCAAAGGTGAGCGTGCCTTCAAAGCCGACGGTGGTCTTCACCAATTCGGCGAGCTCGCGAATCGAAACATCGGTGCCGCAACCGAGGTTCACCCAGTCGGGCGGATCCAGTGTTTGCAGAAGATGCAGACAGCCTGCGGCCAGATCATCGACATGAAGAAACTCACGCCGCGGGGTGCCGGTGCCCCAGACGACGACTTCCTCTTGAGTCGCCTCTTTGGCCTCATGAAAGCGACGCAGCAGGGCGGGAATGACGTGCGAGTTCTCCGCATGGTAGTTGTCACCCGGCCCATAGAGATTGGTCGGCATGGCGGAATGAAACAGCACGCCGTGCTGCTTGCGGTAGTGCTGGCAGAGTTTGAGTCCGGCAATCTTAGCGATGGCGTAGGCTTCGTTCGTGGTTTCCAAAGGGCTCGTCAGCAGGCAGTCCTCCCTCATCGGCTGCGGCGCCTCGCGCGGATAGATGCAGGAGCTGCCGAGAAACAGCACCCGTTTCACGCCGTGCTCAAAAGCGGCATGAATGAGGTTGGCGGCAATCATGAGGTTCTCGTAAATGAAGTCCGCCGGATAGGTGCTGTTGGCGTGAATGCCCCCCACCTTGGCCGCCGCGATGACCATCAGATCCGGCTTTTCGCGCCCCACAAAGGCATTCACCGCCGCCTGCGAAAGCAGGTCCAACTCCTGACGAGTCGCCGTGATCTGTCTGACCGCCTCGTGGTTAGCGCGCAAAGCGCGACACAGCGCGCCGCCCACCATTCCACGGTGGCCGGCAATGAAAATCGAACCCGCATCTGACAATCGCATTTCCACAGATGTAGCAGGAACGCCTCTTCATGCATCTGGAAAAGGCATTGCCCACCGTCAAACCGGGCTTTAAGCTGACGTTCTCCCTTTTTCCATGTCCACCCAACGCATCCTCGTCACCGGCGGCGCCGGCTTCATTGGCTCCAACCTTGTCCACTACCTCCTCGGCGCAGCCGGAGATGACCTGGGCATCACGGTGGAAAAGGTGGTGAACCTCGACAAACTCACCTATGCGGGCAACCTCTCCAACCTCACCGCTCTAGCGGGAGATGCTCGGCATGTCTTTGTCAAAGGCGACATCCTCGACCGCGACCTCGTCACGCAACTGCTGGCCGAGCACGACATCACCGCGATCATGCACCTTGCCGCCGAATCGCATGTGGACCGCAGCATTGATGGCCCGGAGGAGTTCATCATGACCAACTTCGTCGGCACCTTCCGTCTTTTGGAGGCCGCCAAAACCCATCATCAATCCCGACTCGTCGCCGGAAAAGACGACTTCCGTTTCCTGCATGTCTCCACCGATGAGGTCTTCGGCTCCCTTTCCGCGACCGATCCCGCCTTCAGTGAGACCACGCCCTACGCACCCAACAGCCCCTACTCCGCCAGCAAGGCCGGCAGTGACCACCTGGCCCGCGCCTACCTCCACACCTTCCATTTGCCGGTGGTGACCACGAATTGCTCCAACAACTACGGCCCCTTCCAGTTCCCAGAAAAACTGAT
>JBIIUD010000439.1:0-3865 GCA_044340175.1 Verrucomicrobiaceae bacterium | reverse complement strand
CATGCGCACCATGGCCCTCGGTCGCGCCTTCGGACTGAAGAGCGTCCCCGACCTTCTCTGGTGGGACTGGGGCGATTTCTATGAGGCCTCTCGGCAAGAGCCTACCCGCTCCCCCAGCGTCTTTAATTTCTATCGCCCCGATTACCGCGCCCCCGGTCTGCTCACGCAGGCCCAGCTCGCCGGCCCCGTCTTCCAGATCACCGATAGCTTTTCCGCCATCGCTTTCCCCAACCATCTCTGGGAAATCCTCAACGAAGGCTTCCACCAGTGGAACACCTACCAGTTCCCGCTCGACATCGCGCGCGAGATCGCCCTGGCCTCGCAGCCGGCCAAACTCATCGACCATTTGAATCTCCTTCTCGCCGCTGGCAATCTCCGTCCAAGCAGCCGAGGCATCATCCTGTCCGCCGTCGAACAACTCCCCGCCACCCGTCCCGTGGACCGCGCGCGCCTGGCCATCTACCTGGTTTTGACCAGTCCTGAATCCGCCATCATGCGCTGAGGGACTATGGCGCACCGCCCATACGCACCCGCACTTCCTCGCCACTTTTTAACTCTGGCACGGCCGGGGCGGGCTCGCGCAGCAGACTCAGCAGCAGCGTGCCCAAAACGTAAATGAGCCCGGCACCAAGACCGCCCGCCACAGCCAGCAGATGACGCTGTCCCGGGTTCTTCTTTCCCACCAGCAGCCAAAAACGAAAACACATCAGCAGCCAAAGCACTGCCATCAAAGCCACGCCAAATTCGCCAGTCAACATGCAGGCATTGTCTTCCGCTGCGCGTTCTAGGCAAATCAAATCCAGTGCGTTCTGTCAGACCTGAGCTACGATGGCCGCATGCTCCGCATTCTCTCCCGATTTCTCCTGCTCGGCCTGCTCCAGGCTGCATTGCCCGCCGCTGAACCCAACCCCACTACCCCAGCTGCCACTCTCGAGACCGCAGAGAAAGGCAATGAGTCGGATCAAGACGGCGGCGGCAGTTCCTTTGGCGAGGCCATGGGTCGTCAGGCTCGCCTGGATTACTCCTACGAGGCGGAGGCAGATCTCGACAGCGCGGGTGCCTTTTCCTACTGGGACGTCACCCTCAGCTCCCCCATCTATGGCCGCAAACTCGGGCGCGACTGGATCTTTGGTGCCCGGCTGCGCTACCGCTTCTCCGAACTGGACTGGACAGAACAAGCCCTGTTTGACAATGACAGCCTGCACCGTCTCGACCTCAGCTTGACCCTTGTTTACAAGCCAGAGAACTCCCCCTGGAGCGGCTTCCTCTCCGCTGGCCCAGGCCTTTCCGGTGACGGCAGCAATGTCAATGGCGACGACGTCCTGTATGTCGCCATCGCAGGCATCGGCTACAAATTCTCTGAGCGTTTCACCCTGCTGGCAGGAGCCTATTTTTCCCAAGACTTCGGCGAGCCTCTCCTCATCCCCGCGCCCGGCTTCATGTGGCAGATCAGCAAGAAGTGGAACGTCTCCCTCATCCCACCCCGCCTCCGCATCGCCTATGCCCCCTCGGAGGACTGGCGGATCGTCGCGGAAGCCTTTCCAAACGGCGGCCGCTGGAGCGTGACCACGCTCGAAGGAGAGGAAGCTTTCCTCGATCGCTCCGGCGCACGTGCTGGCCTGCGCATCGAACGCCGCGTCGTTGGCAATGCCTGGCTGCAGCTCTCCGGCGGGATGGTCTTTGCCCGTGATCTCGTGTTGGAAACCGATGCCGGAAAGGTGCTGTTTGAGTCTGATGCCGAGGCCACCCCTTACCTCTCCGCCGGCTTTCTCTGGCGCTTTTGATGGAGCGCCTTTGTGCAGGCAAGTCGCCGTTCAACGACTGTCTATTCAGGCTTCTCCGCTTCCTTCAAGTTCTGGTCAAACACCAGATCGACCTCAGGGAACTCCACGCCATCCTTCATCGCCTGAAGCGTCTCCGCTTTCACTTGCTCATCGATCCAATGGACATGGTTTGACATGGGCAGCTCGCTGACAGCCACGTTGAACGTGCCCTCCGGCCATTTCACCCAGCGCCAAAAAGCCACGCGCCAGTAGTTCTGGTCGTAACCGGGAATCCAGGCCGCCTCGTCATGAATGATCTGGTCGGCACCCCAAGAAGCCTCCCGCATCTGCTCGATGGTCGTGGCGGCACGCTCGGCTTCACAGAATTTGTCCATGCGCGGATCGGCAAAGCTGGTCAGGTTATTGGTGTTCGGCTTGGGTGTCTTGCCATCCGCCATGCGCGCGTCTTTGGAGTGCCAGGCTTGGAAGTGATCGGGGAACGGCGGCGTCACACTGAAGGCCACCGAGGCCAATTGATGCTTCTTTTGCGTCACCTTCTGGAAATAGGCAGTGCCTTCAATGCCCTCCAGCTTGTACTCCAGCCCACACTTCAGCGCTTCCTCCTTCAATCGCTGCATCACTTTCATGACGATATCGGACTTGCGGTGAGTGATGGTGAATGACAACCGCTCCCCCTTCGCATTCATCAGCACGCCATCCTGCGCCGTTTGGTTGTAGCCCGCCTTGGCAAAGTGCTCGCGTGCCAATTTCGGATCGAAGGGTCGCGGTTTGATCGGCGGATTCCCCAGCAGCGGATAACCCTCTGAAAAAGAACTGATGCGGGAGAAATCCCCCCGCAAATCGAAGTCGATGACCTTCTGGTAGTTCGTTGCATAGCAGAGCCCTAGCCGCACCTCCTTGTTGTCCAGCGGTGCCACCGCCGTGTTCAACCAAAGCCCTGCCATCGAGCTAGGCCAGACGTTGTAGTACTTCGCCTTTTGAATGTAGCCTTTGTGCACCTCAGGGATCTCCAGCTTTTCATACCAGTATTCCGGCACCCCCATCATGAGTTCCTCCACATCCAACTCCCCCTGCCGGAACAACTCCAGCACCTTCTCCTGCAGGCGCACCACCCGATAAAGCGTGCGGTCGATATTGAAGCGATGCCGATAAAACTTTTTGTCCCGCGCCCACCAGTCCTTCACTCGCGTCAGGGCGATGCTACGACCAAAGTTGATGTCCTCTTCCCGGATGGCATACGCCCCCGCCGTTGGCCGGCAGCGCCACTGATATCGCTGCTCAAAGTCCGGCCCGAACTCCTGGTAGAAGCGGCGCGACATCGGCGTGAGTGCGGTGTCATAAGGCGGCAGCGGCTTGGCTTCCGAAAGCGTCACGGACAACGTTCGCGAGTCGTACCGCGTGAGGTTCGCGAACTGCGTGGCGTAGTATTCATTTCCAAACGGGTTCTTCGGATACTCCGAAAGCTGCATGTAAAACTGCTGGAAAAAATCCTCCGTCTCAATGGGGTCGCCATTGGAAAAGCGCGCCTCGGGGTCGATCCGATAATACACCGTGGTGTTGTCCGCTGACACGGCCCACTCCTTGGCGATCGCTGGAATCACTTTCCCCGTCTCAGGATGCAGCGTGATCAAGCCCATCTCCATGTCATCGTAATGATAACTGCGGAAGGAGCTATTGCTGTTCTCCCCAAGCACACGCAGCGTCGGCGGAAAGGCCAGCATGTAGTTGCGCATGGTGCCCCCCTTCTTTGCCTTGGCATCCCCAATCTCCGGCTCATCCTGCCCGTTTTCCCAGCGCAAATCCGTCGGCAAATCCTCGATCTTAGCAAAGGTGAAGAACACCGGTTTCTTCAAGCGCTCCCGCACCTTGACCAGTTCCGCCTCCAGCGCTGCCTTCTCCTCGGCGTCTTGTGTTTTCGCGATCTGCTCCGGCAAAGCCTTTTCCTGAGCCTGCAATCCCGTCAGCACCTTCTTGTTGTAAAAATCCCAAAACGCCTCCCGCTCCACCGTCCCGTCATAGGGCGGAAAATCAGCCCTAGCCGGTGCCTGCAACACACACAAAATAACGATGATCCAAAGGGC
>JBIIUD010000754.1:0-2720 GCA_044340175.1 Verrucomicrobiaceae bacterium | reverse complement strand
GTTGCCACCCGCGCCGATCAAAAGGCCGACCCCTCGCAGGTCACCATCGACGGCAACCCGCTCGACTCCCCCAACGGCGTGCTCGTCATGCTGCACAAACCCGTCGGTTACAGCTGCACCCACAGCGAGGCCGAAGGCCAAAACATCTATGAGCTTCTCCCCGACACCTGGCTCGACCGCAAACCCACCGTCACCTCTGTCGGCCGCCTCGACAAAGAAACCAGTGGCCTGATTCTCGTCACCGACCAAGGCCCCCTCGTCCATCGCTACACCTCGCCGAAATCCGACGCCGAAAAAACCTACGAGGTCACCGTGGACACGGACCTTGACCCCATTCTCATCGAAACCTTCGCCCGCGGCGACCTCATCCTCCGCAGCGAGACCAAGCCCTGCCTGCCCGCCCACCTCGAAATCACCGGCCCCCGCAGCGCCGCCCTCACCCTCACCGAAGGTCGCTACCATCAGGTGCGCCGGATGTTTGCCAGCCAAGGTTGGCACGTCGAAAGCCTGCACCGCACCCGCTTCGGCCCCTACACCCTCGGAGATCTTCCCGTGGGCGAGTGGAAGCACCTCGCGCTTTGATTCGCATCCTCAGGTCTCATCCCCAAAATGGAGAACCCCGTGCCTCACATACAGCACGGGGTCCTCACAGCCCTAACAATGAATTTTCGAAAGTCGTGGTTCCTGAAGCGGGCCAGCCGCTTCCCTTACCTGCCACCAGAGTAAACCATAACTGGGAGGGCGCAACATAAAAATGATAATTTTCTCTCATCTGAGAAGAGCCTTACAGACTCACACTTTCCTGACAAACAAAAGAACATCCACCCCTAGCCCGCTTCCACCGAGCCAAGCTAGAGTCGAATGCTACCAACAGAAAGATTGTGTAGAACGGCCTCAGTCCCACCACGCCGCCCCCCCCAATCTTCCTGCCCCTAAATTTTCCTGCCAAACCTCCTCCTCAACTCCAGGCCCGATCTCCCCAGCCGCGGCGACCGAGCCGGTCGCATAACACCGCCCACCCAATCTTCCTGCCAAGCCTTCCCTCAACGCGTTTCATCCCCCCTTCCCCACCGCACGGACCATCCCCAAGAAACCCAGCCTCCCGCATTTTCAACCGCACTCGCCCCATCTTTCACTTGCTCCAGCCCCCATTTACCCTCAGTTTCTCCCTCTCACCGAAAAAGCACGGATAGCTCAGTGGTAGAGCGGCTCGTTTACACCGAGTTGGTCGGGGGTTCGAATCCCTCTCCGTGTACCATTTGGTTTCGTCTGAAAACAAGGACTGATCACGAAAAAGGGCGACCCAATTGGGTCGCCCTCGTTTGTTTTTCGACTTCAAGTGGGCTTCACTTCCCGCTCACATCGTAGCTGAACAGCAGCTCTTGGTCCCGGAGATACAAGCGACCGTTGGCCACCACGGGGTGGGTCCAGACTTTGCCTTTCGGATTGCGCTGCGTTGTTTGGGGTTCGATCACGAAGCGGCCCTTCTCATTCCAGCCTTTGGGTGAGGCCTCGATCAAGACCACGGTTCCTGTGTTTTCTTCCAGCAGATAAAGCATGCCATCCGCGCAATGAATCGCGCCTTTACCGAGACCCGCTTTTTCCGCCCAGACGACTTCCCCTGACTTCAGTTCCATGCAGGTCCAGCCGCCTTTGTCGGAGTAGCCGTAAAGATGATCCCCGACGAGCACCACACCGCCGTGATGGTTCACCATGTCGGTATTGGAATACAGATCCTCGACCTTATTGCCTGCACCCACCTTGACGGACTTGCATCCGACGCCGTAACCTGCGGCCACAAATACTTGTCCGTCCTTGAAGACTGGCGTTGGGATGACTGCGGTTTTGCCGGGGAACTCCGACTTCCAAAGCACCTTGCCATTCATCGGGTCCACCCCGGCCAGCGTCTGCATGGTCAGTTGGATGAGTTGGCGGCCACCGTTCAGGTCCACTCCGATGATGGAGGAATACTGCGCGTTGTCGGTCCAATCCTTGGTCTGCCACTTCTTCTTGCCGGTCTTCTTGTCAAAGGCCGCCAGCGTGCCTGACTCCCCGCCTGGGGTGGCAACAACCAGGTCTCCTTCGATGATCGGGCTCTCGGTGTATCCCCAACTCTGCAGCTTGCCACCCAGGTCATCGACCAGGGAGACTTCCCACACCTTTTTCCCATCGGCCGCTTTCAGGCACACCAGGTTGCCACGTCCGCTGATGGCATACACCGAGTCGCCATCCACGGTAGGCGTGCTGCGCGGTCCATCCCCCCAGCCATTGGTGTAAAGCGCGCCGGCTTCCACCGACCACTTCTCTTTACCGGTGGCGGTGTCCACTGCGATGACATACTCCACCGCATCCCGCGCTCCCATGGTGTACAGCGTGCCCCCAACGATCGAGAAACCCGAGTAACCGAGCCCCGCATCCTCAAAAGCCCACACTTTTTTGGGCCCAGCTTCAGGCCATTTTTTCAAAAGCCCCGTCTCCCCTGAGATATCATCACGGTTGGCACCACGCCATTGGGGCCAATCGGCAGCATGGCAGAAGGAGGAACTCAGTAACACAGCGCAGAGGCTGCCAGCAAGTTGGAGGGACTGTTTCATAGGATGGATTGGCGCGGGGTCAGTGGGTGGTTGAGGTGATGGGTCATTTACTTGAGCCGGGCTCCGGCCTTTTTGAGTTCTTCCAGCAGGGCTTTCGAGGGCTCGTTGATGGGGTTGCCTGCCGTG
>JBIIUD010000438.1:0-3874 GCA_044340175.1 Verrucomicrobiaceae bacterium | reverse complement strand
GACGACGGGACACGGCGGTAATGCGAGTCGTGCGATGGATGGCGACAAGAGCCGCAACTACGGCAAGGGCATGACGCACACCATTGAGAACAAGCCCAACCCATGGTGGGAGATCGATCTCGGTGGCGCGCATGAGATCGAAACCATTGGTCTTTGGGCTCGTGATGGCTTTGGAGATCGTCTGGGCGGTTTCACGCTGAGTCTGCTCGATGACGCACGGAAGCCGGTGTTTGAGATCAAGAATGTCGAGGCACCTCAGTCCATGACCATTAACGTCAAAGGCGGCGGCAAGCTCGCTTACCTGACCTTTGACGGTAAACCCGGCAAACCAGCAGTGAAAGGTGCGGGCAGCGCTCCTGCGGCGAAGGAGCCGGCGCTCGTCGATGTGCCAGCGGACTACAAAGACACGCTGCCATTCGCCTTCAGCAAGGGCGACACCGTGGCGATCCTCGGCAATGGCCTTCCCGACCGCATGCAGCACGATGGCTGGATGGAGACGGTGCTGCAAAGCGCCCTGCCGGAGCAAAACGTGCGCTTCCGCAACATGAGCGCCAGCGGCGACCGCCCAAACGCCTTCCCGCGCAGCAGCGGGCACATGCACATGACAGATTATCTTCGCCATGTGAAGCCGGATGTCGTGTTCGCCTTCTTCGGCTACAACGAGTCCTTCGAGAACAAGCCGGACGACTTCAAAAAGCAGCTCGTCGATTTCGTGAAGTATGTGCGCGGCACGAAGCCGAACGGGAAGTCCTTCCCGCGCATCGTGCTCTTCAGCCCCATTGCGCATGAGGACACGAAGAATCCGAACGTGCCGACCGGCGCGGAGCACAATCCGCAGCTCGAAGCCTACACCAAGGCCACCGAAGCCGCCGCGAAGGAAGCGGGCGTGGGCTTTGTAGATCTCTTCCATCCCTCGCTCGACCTTTTCAAAAACGCCCACGAACCGCTCACCCTCAACGGCGTGCATCTCACCGCCGAAGGCAATCGCCAACTGGCTGAAGTCATCGCGAAGGCGCTGCTCGGCAAACAAGTCACTGCCTCCGCCTCCCTCGAAGAACTGCGCGAGGCCGTGCTGGACAAGGACCTGCACTGGAACGCCCGCTACCGCGCCCGCGATGGCAATGATGTCTGGGGTGGCCGTTCAACGCTCTCCTTCACCGATGGCCAAACCAACGCCGTGGTGCTCCAGCATGAGCTGACGATGCTCGATGTCATGACCGGCAATCGCGACCCCAAAATCTGGGCCCGCGTCAAAGGCGACGACCTCAAGGTCGATGACAGCAATGTGCCCGCTCCTGTGCCGGTGATTTCTAATGTCGGTGGCAAGTCGAAGTCCTCCAACGCTCAGAAAGAAGGCCGAACGGAATACATCAGCGGCCAGGAAGCCATCAAGCACATGGCCTTTGATCCGCGCTTTGAAGTGAGCCTGTTTGCCGATGAAGTGCAGTTCCCACAGCTCGTGAATCCCGTGCAGATGCAGGTCGATACCAAAGGCCGCCTCTGGGCCGCCGTTTGGCACACCTACCCGATGTGGGAGCCTCTCAAAGAGATGAAGGACGCCCTCGTCATCTGCCACGACGACAACAAAGACGGCAAAGCAGATCGCATCACCGAGTTCGCCCGCGTGCAGAATCCGCTGGGCTTTGAGTTCTGGAATGGCGGCGTCATCGTCACCTGCGCCCCGGACATCATTTTCCTCAAAGACACCGATGGTGACGACGTGGCCGACGTGCGCACCATCATGCTGCAAGGCGTCGATTTCGCCGACACGCATCACGGCGCGAACAATCTCGTCATGGGCCCCGATGGCGGCATCTACTGGCAGAGCGGTGTCTTCATGGTGCACAATCACGAGCACCCATGGGGCCCGTCGTTGCAGACCGGCACCAGCGCCATGTATCGCTTCGATCCGCGCCGCTTTACCATCGCGAAACACGCCGACAACTCGCCGAACCCGCACGGCATCGCTTTTGACACTTGGGGCTATCTCTATGCCACCGACGGCACCGGTGGTCGTGCGTATCAAGTCCGCCCTGAGGGCAACGGCTTCAAAATGCACGAGCTACTCAAGAAGGAAGTCCGCCCCGTCACCGCGAGCGAGATCGTCAGCAGCACGCACTTCCCCGAAGACATGCAGGGCGACTTCCTCATCTGCAACGTCATCGGCTTCCTCGGCATCAAGCACTACGACCTCGCCCGCAATGCCGAGGCCGGATCGGTCTGGGGCGAGCCTGCTGGCGCAGACCTCACCGTCAAAGTCACGCAAGCCGACGGCAGCGTTACCGAGGACAAATCCCGTGGCCTGCTCATGAGCGGCGACAAAAACTTCCGCCCCAGCGATGCGGTCTTCGGCGAAGATGGTGCCCTCTACATCGCCGACTGGCACAACGTGATCATCGGCCACATGCAGCACAACGTGCGCGACCCCAACCGCGACAACAAACACGGCCGCATCTACCGCATGACCGCCAAAGGCCGCGAATTGCAGAAGCCTGTCGCCATCGACGGCCAGCCCATCCCTGCGCTGCTCGAAAACCTCAAGCATCCCGCCGATGGCGTGCGCCACCGCACCCGCGTCGAACTCAGCGAGCGCCCCACCGCCGAAGTCATTGCCGCCACGAAGGAATGGATGAAGCAGTTCGATACCACCAAGAAAGAAGACGCGCATCCTTTGCTCGAAGCCCTCTGGCTCCACCAGCAGCACAACGTCCGCGACACCGCGCTGCTCGCCCAACTGCAAACCTCCCCCGAACTCCACGCCCGCAACGCCGCCAACGTCGTGCAGCAACTCTGGTTCAACGTCGAAGCCAGCACCAAAGGCGGTGTCATCGCCGGAGAAGCCGAGGAGAAAGCCCAAAAGTCCGGCATCCTCAGCGACACACCCGAGCTGACCACGATCCGCATCGCCACCATCCGCGAGAGACTCATGTATGACGTGAAGGAGCTCAACGTGAAGGCCGGCAAGAAGATCAAGCTCACCTTCGCCAACACCGACGTGATGCCTCACAACCTCCTCATCACCAAGCCCGGCCAAGCCGACGCCGTTGCCAATGCCGCCATCGTCATGGGTGCCGCCGGTTTCGAAAAAGGCTTCATCCCCGCCAGCGACGACGTCCTCCACCACACCAAGCTCCTCGACATGAGCAAAGAGGAAACCCTCGAGTTCACCTTGCCCGCCGCCGGCGATTACCCCTTCGTCTGCAGCTTCCCCGGCCACGGCATCCTCATGCGCGGAGTCCTGCACGCGAAGTAATCGGGGCATTCCTGCCCCGAGTCACTCAAACGGGCGAGGAATCGCCCGTTTACGCCCGGCTTCACCGTAATCGGGGCATTCCTGCCCCGAGTCCGCCCACACGGGCCAGGAATGGCCCGGTTACTTCAGCACATGATTCTCGATCAGCGTGAACTCACCCTCGCGTAACTTCACCTCCACAGGGTTCCGTCGGATGTACTCCCGAAACGCCCGCAGTTCGTCGTAATCACGCACGATGCGGTTGTAGCTGTCTTCCATCCAAAACGATTGGCCGACGCGGCCAAGCAGCGCGTTGCAAACCCGGGCACTGTAACCTTTCATGCCACCGATGAGCTTGAAGACATTCTCGTTTTCACCCGGCTTCACGACTAGGTGAACGTGATTCGGCATGATGACCAAGCAGTCGAGATGAAGTCGGATTTCATCAAACTTCGTGATTGTCTCCTCGACCAATTTGCGGGCATCAGGATCACGCAAAGCACAACTGCCATACCCAGCATCCAGCCAAGCGTCCATGCGCTCCGTGAAGCGTTCGGCGTATTCCAGCGTGTCCGCTTGCGTCCAAGGCTGCGGGTGATGCGCGAGCCATGCAGAGCGTTCACGAATCCATGCGTCAAGCAA
>JBIIUD010000437.1:0-3879 GCA_044340175.1 Verrucomicrobiaceae bacterium | reverse complement strand
CTTCCGGCGGAATCAAATAGATCACAGCCCCACTGTTTTCAGTGTCCCCCGGATTCCACTCGGCCCCTACAGCGATCTCACACTTGCCATCGCCATCGATGTCCCGCGCTGCGATGCAGACATGGTCCCTGTCCGTCAGGGCCTCCGTGATCACATGCTTTGTCCATGATGGATTCTCATACCAAACAAACTGGTTTTTGTCCGCCAACAGAATGTCGGGTTGTTTGTCCCCATTCACGTCCTCAACAGCAATGCCATAACCAATCCCGATTTCCGCGTCGATCGTCTGTTCACGAAACGAAAAATCAGCCGCCTGTCCCGGCATCACCGAAAACAACGACAACAGTAGCAACAAACCCGGCAGCAATTTCATGGGCAGCGATTTAATGGCAAACCGCCGACCCTGACAAGCCTCAAATCCCGATCATGGTTCCGGTGTGATCAAGACTCGGCCGGTGTGGATAGGGGCATTAGCAATGGTGATGGTCGTACCATTCGGCAGCTCCGGCAGATCAAAACTGCCCATCCCGCGAATGTCACTCGGCGTCACTGGCACCAACAGCGCCGTGTATCTCGCGCTGCGGCGAGTGCCCGCCACATCAGGTGAAAACTGACCACTCACAATGCCTGTGGCCGCGTTGTAGGACCAGGTGGTTCCTCCGGAGTTGCCCGTCTTCGCTATGCCAGCGTTTCTGTTGGTGATGTCAAACACCGCCACCGGGTTGCTGATAGCCGCTGTGGACAGCCGACCTTCGGCAAAGGTGACCGTCGCATCGTTCTTCGTATCCGACAGCCACATCACCCGCGGAACCGCCGAGCGCAGACGCACCCAGCCACCGACCAGCAATTTGCCGTTTTGGTGCAGAAGCGTGCGCACCGCATTGTTCTCATTGTTTTCTGCCGCTCCCGAAAGCGGTTGGAAACCCGGATCAGGCACAAACGTCGCATCCTGTCCCGCCGTCTGGTTCAACACAACGATGGCGGCACCATTGCGGTCGAGGTTGTTGACCTTTGAAAAATTACCCCCAAAAGCGATCCGATTGTCTGGCAGCACCAGCGCGCTGAAGACATCGCCATTAGCACCAAGGCCAGGATGGAATTCGGTATCAATGCCGCCATCAGCTAAAAGCCTAGCCATACCACTTCGGCTAACACCACCAACGCTTGAGAAACTGCCTCCCAAAACAATACGGTTCGTAGAATTGACCGTTTGAAAAGCGATTGCCCGCACCGTGCCAGAAGCCCCTGCTCCAGGGTTAAATGCGGTATCAAGCCTGCCGTCTATCGACAACCGAGCGATGCGATTGCGAGTGTGCGTGGTGACGCTGTCATTGTAGGTGGTGAAATCTCCCCCAATCACAATCCGTTGATCCGCTAGCAAGGCCAGGCAACGCACCATCCCGTCGGTACCAGTCCCCCCTGGATTGAAGGAAGCATCTGTCGTTCCATCGGCATTCAGCCGTGCCACACCAGCACGACTAGTCCCATTAACGGTGCCAAATTGGCCGCCAATGAGGATCCTTCCGTCGGTTTGCAAGGCTACGCATTCCACGATCGAGTTCGGCCCAGTGCCAGGAATGAAGGCGTTGTCCAAGCTGCCATCCGCATTCAACCGCGCTACCCGATTCCTCGCAACACCATTGAAGGAAGTGAAGGCACCCACGATCAGAATTTTCTGATCAGTCTGCACCGCTACATCATAGACCGCCCCATTCGCACCCGTGCCTGGGTTAAAGGTCGCGTCCAGCACTCCTGACGCAGACAGGCGCGCAATGCCATTTCTCGAGACCCCTCCGAAGCGGCTGAAGGTTCCGACCGCCAAAATCTTACCGTCCGGTTGGGTCGCCAGTTTCAGGATTGTATTGTTTGCCAGCAGATTCTGGTTAAAAGACAGGTCAAATCCGCCAGTCAATGCCAATCGAGTGATCGCATTCCGGGCACTCACAGGCGGTTTGGCATACGTCCCACCGAGCACTGTCAATGGAACCGATGGCGCAATGCCCGCAGGATAATCTCTGGATCCGGGTGTCGGCGCTTTGAATTGGTCAAAGGCAAACCCCGGCACCGTGACAATCTCTGAGTGGCTCACCCCCCCGGATAGATTCCCATCGCGAGTGGCAATCGCCAGAGGCCCTTGCAAGCTCCCTTTCTTGTTCGACAACTGCTGAAACACCATGAATGACCCGACAGGCCCCAGAGGCCCACTGCAGAGTAAGACCTTATTGTCAATGGTCCGACCCCGGACGGTCGCTAGCCCAGAGTTCGACACGGTCAGTGCGGCATACCCTGTTCCTTGGGGTACCGCCACATTGCCCACACTGGCCTCGGGAATGCTCATGCTGAAGTGATATGTCCCGTCCAGTCCCGACCCTGAGACCGGTGCAAAGGTCGCATTCCAGACGTTCTTCCACCCCGTCAGGGCGGATTTATTGTCCGCATTGAGGACTAACTCACCCGAAAGGGTACCGTTGTTGGCATTCACCACAAAGGTAAAGGTTTGGTCAGCCTGACCTGTCTGCCTGATCGGTATCGTCCCGGTCACAACAGTCGTCGGCGTCGAAGAAATCGTTGTCTCCGACCGCGTCGTTCTGCCCCTGATGGAGTGCGTCATGCCGGGCAAGACAACTTTTCCCGTAAAGCTTCCATTATCAGTAAGCGTGAGATCCACCCGCCCCCCTGCCGACTGATTCACCTGTGGCTGCCTTGCCAGCAATCCAATGAAGACACCCGTCGTGTTTGCAGGCATCGGGATGACGCGCAGTGTCGCTGTTTTGGCAGCACTTGATCCAGCCGGGTTAGAAGCCACCACCCGCACCGTGTGCGTTCCCCGACTGATGGGACGGCCGGTGATTCGACCCGTTATAGGGTCGATCTGCAACCCTGGTGGAAGCCCGCTGGCGGTCACCCTCGTTGGCGTCCGCGCCTTGAGCGGATCAATAGGAACCGAAAAATCATAGTCCTGAGCCACGAAAGCGTCTGGCAGGGTAAAATCAGACACCTCAGGCACCGCCGCCACAATCACATCAAACTCTCCCGACAGGACACTGCCCATTGTCCCTGTCACTAAACACCGATAAGCCCCAACATCATTGATGCTTACTCCACTCAGCTTGAGCTTAGAAGTCGTCACTCCTGAAAACCGCGGTCCCGCCGTCAGGTTGCCTCCATCCTTATTCCTCCATTGATAACTCAGCGTCGTTCCTGGAGGCTGATTGGTGGCCACTCCAAGCGTCAGTGTGGCCCCCGATTTCACCACGAACCTGCGCGCAGCACCGTCCACGACCACCACCGGAGTCAATTCGGAGGGCTGTGTGCCCACTCCATTGGTCACGGTAGCACGGTAGTTCCCAGCATCGGCCAAGGTGGCGCTTGGTATCGCCAACGTAGCGCCGGTTGCCGTCAGTGCTTGATTATTGCGCGTCCAAGTCACCGTCGGAGCGGGCGTCCCAACAACTCCCACGGAAAGGTTCAATGGCTGCCCCGTTTGCACAATCCGCGGAACAGGATTGGAAGACACCAGCGCTCCTTGAGTGACGACCAATGTCGCCGCTGCACTCACCACGCTATTCGTGGCATTGCTCACCACGACATCATAACTGCCCTGATTATCGGCGACCACACCCGTTAGCACCAAACTGCTAGAGTTCGGAGCTCCCAAGGACTGCCCGTTGCGCCTCCACGAGAAATTCAAATTCGTGCCTGTGGCTGTCACCGTGAAAGTGACATTTGACCCTGGGGCCGCCGACTGATTGGCAGGACTCGTCTGAATCGCCACCGCCTGCTGACCATTCGCCACCTGAACTGAGAAGGTTTGCTGCACCGTGTTGCCCTCAATATCCGTTGCCGTCACAGTGACGTCTGAACTGCCCTCGCTGAGTC
>JBIIUD010000436.1:0-3893 GCA_044340175.1 Verrucomicrobiaceae bacterium | reverse complement strand
CACCCTCACCCCTCGCTGGACCTTCCAAAGCCAAGGCGGCGCGCAAAATGTCAACAACATCAGCTCCCCCGCCATCGCTGGACGCTACCTCCACTTCGGCACTACCGCTGGCCTGTACTACGTGCTCGACCGTGACTCCGGACAGCCCGTCAAAATCATCGACTGCCAAGAACCTATCTATAGCACCCCCGTGGTCGGCAAAGACCGCGTCTATCTCGTCACTCTCGGCTCCCAAGTCCATGCCGTCACTTTCGATGGCCGCCCCGTTTGGCAATGGGACTTCGTCAAAGACGTCATCGGTTTCACTGGCGACCGCTGGAGTGGCGAGGCCTGGGCCGCCTTCTGTGAGAAACGCATGCTCGCTACCCTGAAGCCCGGCACCGAACCCACCTCCAGCGATGGCCGCGTCACCTGGCGGGATCACTTTGTCTGCTCGCGCGATCTCTGTTTGATCGATCAAACCCTTGTGATCCCTGCCGGTGGCCGCACCCTTTTCTTGGAAGACACCGGCACCGCGCCCAAGCTCAAAGCCACTGGCGAGATCCCTGATTACGCGGGCAAAGAATACCCCGCCACCTTCGGCCAAAGCGCCGATGACCAAGGCAATGTCTATGTGCAATGGCATCGCCGCGACAACGCCGGGCGCACCGACATCATGCGGCTCGATGGCGAGCAAGTCGTTACCGGTCAATTCGTCGCCGGTAGCGAGACCAACATCCGCATGGAGGCCCTCCTCAGCTTCGCCCCCGTCAGCATTCGCGGTGACGACGTGTTCCGCACCCGCCCCGAGAGCGGCATCGGCCTCGCCCGCCATCGCAAGGGCGAAGCCGCTCCGCAAGTGCTCAGCACCCGCGCCTCCATCGCCCCTGTCGTGCTCACCAAACAGCACGTCATCCACTGCGGACTCGATGGCGTCATCGAACTCATCCCTCTCGCCGGTGGCCCCACCGTGGAGCTCAAAACCGCTCACGGCGCCGCCATCTCCGCCCCTGTCGCCGTCGCCGATGGCAGGATCTTTGTCCCCTGTGAGGATGGCTATCTCTACGTGTTCGCCCCCGGCGCTCAAAACCCATCCGCCCTGCCGGATCTCAACGTCGCCAAAGTCCGCAGCCCCCTCTCCGGACCGCTCGCCGCAGCAGAGTACGATTGGTACACGAACTACGGCAACTTCGCCGGCCAAAACGCCAACAACCAAAACCTCGCCGCCCCCCTCCGCATGCGCTGGACCCGCCGACTCGAAGGCACCGTCAAACACCTGCCTGTCTGCGGCGGTGGTCGGCTCTACTCTCATACGGCCGAAGGCCAAATCATCGCGGTTGAGCAGGACACGGGTCGCCTGCTCTGGCGGCGCTATTTCCCTGATGTGTTCCTGAGCTTTACCTCCCCGCTTTACATTGATGGCAAATTGCTCATCCCCCAGGCTGGACTTAAAAAGTCCCTCGTCCGCTGTCTCGACGCCGCCACCGGCGACCTGCTCTGGGAAGCTCCCTTCACTGGCAGCCCGAGCTGGAGCCGCCAGTTTCCGCCCGTTGTCCATGGCAACGTCGCCATCTACGCCAGCGGCAGCGGCGATTACGCAGCACAGGGCAGTGAGAAACCCTGGACCTTCGGCGGCGATCCCGTCACCCCCAAAGACGGGCGCGAGGTGATGAGCTTCATCTACTCCAACGACAACCCCTATTACCCCAAGAACAATCGCCCCCGCCTCTGGGCCTGGGACCTCGACACCGGCAAACTCGTCTGGGAAAAAGACTTCTCCGATCTCGGTCGCGGCGGCAACGACTGCGGCATCTGCATCCTCGACGGCAAACTCTTCTACAGCGTCTTCTTCGGCTACGACTCCGACACCAAACGCCGCCGCGGCCTACCGGTCGAAAACAACGGTCTCACCTGCTGCATCGATCCCGCCACGGGCGAGGTCCTCTGGCAGACCACCGACTACTACGTCACCGCCAAATGCACCCTCAGCGCCCGCGATGGCCGCCTTTACATCGGCGGCTACAATCGCGCCCAAAAAGGCACCGACGACCGCTACGTCTGGTGCCTCGATGCCAGCACCGGGAAGCTCATTTGGAAATCCGACGCCGTCACCTCCGCCCTCAACGTCGTCAGCGTCGGCGAACGCTTCATGTTCTCGAATGCCCTCCGTGGCAAAGGCAACATCTTCGATCGCGAGACCGGCAAGGTCAGCTACAGCATCCTCACCAACTACGCCTGCTGCCGCTTCACCATGAGCGAGCCCTTCGTGCTCGGTGCAAACATGGACATGATCGACCTGAGTCAAAACGGCAAACTCGTCTCCACAGGCCCCGCCATCGACTCCCGCGAATGCCTCGGCGCCGTGGTCAGCAACGGCCGCATCTTTTACACTTCCCAAGCCAGCGGCTTCGTCGTCTCCCAAACCTACGGCCCCGCCTCCGCCCAACTTCCCCCCGCCTGGAAAATCCGCCAGCCTTGAGAGAACTCTTCGCTGGACAAGCACTTTGAGGGGTACAGTTCGATTCCAATTCCAATCCCAAAGTTCGCAGTGCTCTCGTTTGCGAATCATTACGCAGCGCTCGCACCCTGTCCCTCTCAGGGTTGAACGACGTGCGCGCTAGTGGGTTATTGTCGGGCACGGGCACGGGCACGGGCACCGACGCTGCGGACTATCAGATCCTGTGGTAGCAAACCACCTTCTCTCCATCGTCAGTCAGCCTACCGCTTGCTCTTTTTATAAATGATGGTGTCCATGGCCTCTTCCAAGGCCAGACCGCTGAGCACCGGCCTGAGTTCCGGGTTAGCCGCGGTTTTCTCCACCTGTTTGAGCTGGATCAACCCAGCAAAGTCCTTGCGCTCAATGCAGCGCCGCACCTCCGAGTCACTGCCCAATTTTTGGATGTCCGCATGATTAAGCACCGCCCGGGTTTTCGCATCCTTCGCTAACCCAGCCCAGACGGTTCCATCTGGCCACAAAATCAATAGACGCGCTAAGTTAGCCGTCGCCCGCATTTCAAAAGGGTCCACCTGCGCTGCGAGCGAACCCAAGGTGCTACGATCTAAACTTTGACTCACTTCATGCCAAAGGGAGGTGGCTTGATCGGAGATGCGACTGCCCTCCCGCGCCACAGCAGATGCGGTCTCAAGCCCATACAGATTTCCCACCAACCGCAGCACCATCGCCCCCACCCAGAGCATGAAGGCGGACGGGATCGTGCTGATCATCATGCCTTTCCAACCTGTCATCCCCCCGAACAACTTCAGCAAGCCCGCCGCCGCCAGAAAAGCCGTCAGTCCCTTGCAGACAAAGAACGTCAACAGACCCGCACCCGCCGAAAACAGCAGCAACCGATCCGTGCTCAGGCTGGCCCCCATCGTCCCGAAAACTTCTCCGCGATGTCGAAACACAAACCAGGCTACCGCCACCGACAGCGCCAAACTGGCCATCGTCATCAACTGCCGCACCACGCCCTTGGCAAAGGCCAGACCCGCTAAAAAAGCCACCATACCGGCGCCTCCCGCCGTCACCCAAGTGCCCGTGGACACACGCCCCAACGCTTCAAGCGCAGGGTGGGCCTCAGCAACGGCAAAGGGGAGAAACATGATTTAGATTCATAAAATATATGGAAATTCAAATAATGCAATCTCGAACCCAAGCCCTGGAATTGGCTGCTGAAATCCCTATCCGCCTTCGGCGCATGTGCAGAACAAACAGCAGCTTATCTCAACGCAACGAAACGAGGCAGACCCGTACGTTGTGCGCGCTTTAGCGTGTCATCGCACGTCCCTTGCGCTCAGCACGCTAAAGCGCACAACGTACACAGCAGCACTGCCTGATGAGCGAGTGAAGCGTCTCTCAGCCTTCGGTACAGGGAAAACGGACGTTTCCCGCTGCGCCCCATCCCTGATCGTTA
>JBIIUD010000435.1:0-3894 GCA_044340175.1 Verrucomicrobiaceae bacterium | reverse complement strand
TTGCCAAACTGACGCGCTACGATGCCCGTGAGCTTTTCACGATCCAGTTGAAACACCGCGCAGAGCAACCCCAAAACGAACATGTTTTTGCCACGATCCCGCGAGGAACCTCCGGTGGCTTCAATGGTTGCCGCCGTAAAAGGCACCGGAATGTGGAGAATGCCACGCTCACTCTTGATCTCGGTCACCTCGCCAGAATCATAAATGCAGATGCCCCCCTCTTTGAGGCTAGCACGGTGACCATCATAGCTGTGTTGATAAAAGGCCACCAGCATGTCCGACTCGTCCCCAGGGGTGAGAACCTCACCCGAACCGAGGTTAACTTGAAAAATGGAAGGTCCACCCGAAATCGTCGAGGGAATAGTCATGTAAGTCATGACATCCTTGGCCGTCCGACCCGCCAGACGCGCCAAAAAGCCGCCGATGGATTGAATGCCGTCTTGGGAATTGCCGGCTAGGCGAATGACTGCGTTGCGCAGCGACGTCGAGTGCGTGAGGGTCGTAGTTGACATGGCGTGGGGACGAGTTTGCCCGAAGTGATAAAAATCTGTTATGCTGGAGATTCTGTCTGAAAGTCAAGCATTGAACGCCAAGAATCTGCGGTTTTATCGCATTCTGACTTCTTTTCAGACTATCTACGCACAGGATACAGGCCCAAAATCTGCAGGCCTGCGCACAGCATATTCCCTAACTTAGTTCGATAAGGACGCTTCGGCTTCAATGCCACCGTCAGTGGGTCGTCGGCAAAGTGGGCTGCCAGTTGCTTGCTGGGATGGATCAAAATCCGATGCCCACAGTATTCAAGCAAAGGGATGTCCGCACTGCTATCACTGTAGCCCCAGGAGTCTTTTTTATCACTGGGAGTTTGCGCCTTCACCGCCGGCACCTTGCGCTCCATCGCACCGATTTTGACCTCTCGCTTGTTATTCGTCCCCTCGAGCCTGGGTAACAACGGCACCCTATCCCCAATCACCACCTCCGTCGCGATCCAATGATCAAATTCCCACTGTTCCGCGATGGCTTGCGCATAAAAGCTGGGGCTAGCTGTGTTTAAAAGCGTCACCCGCCCCTGGTGCCGATGCCGCATCAGTTCTGCCCGCAAATCCGGGTACATCCAGCCATCGACACTCTCGCCAGCAAACTGCCGCGCGTAGTTCCGGAGTTTCGCCACCGGCATCCCCCAAAGATAAGAATGAAACGCCCGCTTGGCCGTCGCCGTGCTGACCAATTTCAGCACCCGCAATATGGCAAAAGGCAAGAACAGCACATGCAGCACGACACGCCACGGCTCATGCTTGATCACATAATTGCAAAACAGCGCCTGCGTGTCATGCGGCAGCAAAGTGTGGTCCAAATCAAAAAGAGCGATGCGCATGCGAAAAACAGTTGTTCTTATCAGTGCCCCGCCCGTGTCTCGGGTCAACTCCAGTCGCTCGACATTTGGAATGTCGCCGCAGCCTGGCCTGAAAACCAAGCGAGTTGGCTTTTGCCTTCTCCGCAATCGGCACCGTTGGCGGGGCGTTCTGCGAGTGGTTCACCATGCTTGAGACTGATCCAAAGGCTGATTTTCCTCGACAATACAGACGAACCCAGGGTTGACGTCAACGCACTCACTACGCTAAACCAGTGAGCCGCACTCCTCGCCAGCAGTAGGCAAAGAGTCTTTGTCACCTGCTCAAAACGAACTTCACAAAAATGCAGCCATGTCGGTTTCCTTAACTTCTCAAACTCAAAACCGCCGCCTTTTACCACTCGTACTGCAGGCGCTACTGTGGAGCCTAGCGGGAGCTTTTTTGCTGTGGTCGTTCGGTGCGCTGCACTTCGATTTCCCCGTCAGCTCAGCCACTGTCGCCTGGGGATTCCTAGCAGGGGTCCTAGCGTTGGTTTTCTGGCAACGGGGCAGCAGCCGAAAACTCGCGAGCGTCATTCTTCCCTGCTTCATGGTGTTGATCTGGTGGCTCTCACAAAAGCCAAGCAACAACAGAGCCTGGCAGCCCGATGTGGCTCAGCTCGCCTGGGCTGAAATCCAAGGTGATGAAGTCACTCTGCACAACATTCGGAACTGTGACTATCGTTCTGAGACGGATTTCACCCCCCATTGGGAAACCCGAAAACTCCGTCTCTCCCAGATCACAGGCGTGGATTTGTTCATCAATTATTGGGGCTCACCCTACATGGCTCACCCGATTGTTAGCTTTCAGTTTGCTGATGCCCCCCCGCTCTGCTTCTCGATTGAAACCCGCAAAGAAGTGGGAGAAAAATACTCCGCTATTGGCGGCATCTACCGGCGCTATGAATTAATCTTTCTGGTCTCTGACGAGCGGGATGTGGTTCGGCTGCGGACAAACTATCGCAAGGGTCAGGATGCTTATCTTTACCGCACAACGATTAGCCCCGAACGCGCGCGGGAGCGCTTCTTGGAATACCTCACCACTCTCAACCAGCTGCGGGAAACGCCCCGTTGGTACAATGCCATTACCACCAACTGCACCACCGCCATTCGCTCCCAACATCCAACACATGCCCGCCTGCCCTGGGACTGGCGCATCCTCGTCAATGGCAAGGGTGACGAGATGCTCTACGAGCGGAAAGCGATCATTCAGGCAGACCTGCCGTTTGCAGAATTGCGCGAGAAGGCCCTCATCAATACTGCCGCTCGGTCTGCGGATCAATCACCAGACTTTTCGCACCTGATCCGCAAAGGCAGGCCTGGGCTTTCACCTGTAGAAAACGCGCCCTCCAACTAACCCATTCTACCAAAGTCCAATAGACGCCAGCAGCTTGGGCGTTGAGGCTGAAGGTGGATGGTAGAAGTTGCGCCAGTGATTGCATTGCGCGCCTTGGGTTTGGCACGGCCGATCATCGTGATCACAGGCCACGATGAATGGGGCGCAGCCCAGCACCTCAACGACCTCGGGGACACCCCCTACTTACTCATAACCTCGGCCGAAAACATGCTCAGGATCGAAATCCTCGGCGAGTTCGAATGCGATGGCGTCAAGGCCATCTGGGTCGCCCAATTGAATATGGGCGAAAACAAAGGCAGCGTTGGGGAAACCACGCCCTAAAAACCCGTGGCGATCGCCCGAAAGAGCGGGCAAGTGCAGCACCCCTATCAGGTGAAAACGCTCTCCGCATTTGTCAAACAATCCGCCGCACCTACCATCGACTTCCTCTTGGCCTCGCTAATGGAATGTCAAACCGAGGCCGCTCCGCGTCATTGCCCAGCCAATCCGCGTCGTTTAACTGATCCTCGTAGCCCCTTTGATCCCCGCAATCCGCATCGCTACATGTTCGGCTTGCCTGACGGCTATGTCTTGCTCCCCTATCGAGGCGTGAAATTCTATTTCTGCAGCGGCACTTAATGCTACTTTTGAAACATCAATGGCCAAACAGGTTATACCATCTGTGCCGTCAGTGGCGGATTGCCCATGGTTCCTGCTAGACCGTTGTAATCGCTTCCGCCTCTATGCATTGCAAACGTGAAACAACGGGTCTTTGGATCTTAATGCTCACCATCACCACGATGGTGAGCGTCAATGGCCAAGAACTTCTTGGCTGGCAGGCGAACTGGCACTTGCATCAAAAGCATCGATCTTGGTTGCAGGCCTATGATCCAACCCTGATCGCTCCACGACTGGCGACCCAATGGGATCACAAAAATTTTGATGGGGGTAATCGCAGCGACAAGGTCTTCGTCAACTTGCGCGAGGCATGGCGAATGACGGATTCGCTCGCCTTTGGTCTGCAGGCCGAACTGCCGATAAGCTGGGCCAAGACTAACGGCGACCGCTTTGCTGGCCTCGGCGATGCAGAACTCCGCATGGGCTTGGTAGGTCGGGTCAATCCCGATCTCAGATTCGGCATCGGCTACAATCTGCGCTTTTACACAGC
>JBIIUD010000434.1:0-3895 GCA_044340175.1 Verrucomicrobiaceae bacterium | reverse complement strand
AAAGGGGTTCTTTTTGAAGATCTCGTTCTCCGTGTAAGGCAGCAAGAAGTTGCCCATGTCATCCCGGCTGATGCCGAGCGCGGTTTGAGTGAGGTCGTTGGTGCCGAAGCTGAAGAACTCGGCCGTCTCGGCGATCTCATCAGCGGTCAGGGCGCCCCGCGGCACTTCGATCATCGTGCCGACAAGGTAGCTGAACTTGACTTTCTGTTCGGTCATCACCTCTTTGGCTACACGATGCACGATTTCAGTCTGAAGGTCCAGTTCCTTCTTGAAGCCGACGAGAGGAATCATCACTTCAGGTTTCACTTTGATCTTCTTCTTCGTGACGTGAGCCGCCGCTTCAAAGATGGCACGCGCTTGAGTCTCGGTGATCTCGGGGTAGGCGATGCCAAGACGGCAGCCGCGGTGTCCGAGCATCGGGTTGAACTCATGCAGTGCGTTCACGCGATTGATGACCTTCTCCGTGGAAACACCCAGCTTCTTGGCGAGAGCGGCCTGAGACTTCTCGTCATGAGGCACGAACTCGTGAAGCGGTGGGTCCAGCAGACGGATGGTGGCAGGCAGGCCTTTGAGGGCTTCAAAGATGCCGATGAAGTCTTCCCGCTGATAAGGCAGGATTTTGGCAAGAGCCGCTTTACGAGCAACCTCGGAATCCGCCAAGATCATCTCACGAACGGCATCAATGCGATCCCCTTCAAAGAACATGTGTTCCGTGCGGGTGAGGCCGATGCCTTGGGCACCGAAAGCAATGGCGTTTTGAGTCTGCTCTGGGTTATCCGCGTTGGTGCGGACTTGCAGGCGGGTGACTTGAGAGCACCACTTGAGCAACTGGTTGAAGCTTTTGAACTTCTCCGTGGCTTGAGCAGCTTTGTCGCCACCGATGGTGCCCGTGATGATTTCCGAAGGTGCGGTCTTCAATTCACCTGCATACACGATGCCTGAAGTGCCGTCGATGGAGAGGTAATCCCCTTCTTTGAACACCTGACCGGAGACAGTCACTGTTTTCTTGTCGTAGTCGATCTCCAGGGCCGCAGCCCCGCAGATGCAGACCTTGCCCATTTGACGGGCGACGAGGGCAGCGTGGGAGGACACACCGCCTTTGGCAGTGAGGATGCCTTCCGCAGCGATCATGCCGCGCAAGTCTTCTGGACTGGTCTCATTGCGAACCAGCAGCACTTTTTCACCCCGGGCTTCGGCCACCACAGCGCGGTCCGCGTTGAGGTAGATTTTGCCAGACGCCGCACCAGGACCCGCAGGCAGACCGGAAGCCAGCGCTTTGGCCTTCTTGACGTCAGCGGTGTCAAAGATGGGCGCCAGCAATTGGTCGAGCTGATCGGCCGGATTGCGCAGGATAGCGGTCTTCCAGTCGATGAGCTTTTCCTTCACCATGTCGATGGAGAACTTCAAGGCAGCCGCAGCAGTGCGCTTGCCATTGCGGGTCTGCAGCATGAACAACTTGCCCTGCTGAATGGTGAACTCGACATCTTGAACGTCTTTGAAGTGCTTCTCCAACGTGGCGCGAACCTTCAGAAGTTCGGCGTAAGGGCCGGGCATTTCCTTCTTGAGCTGAATCACAGGCTCAGGCGTGCGCACGCCGGCAACGACGTCTTCACCTTGAGCGTTGATCAGGAACTCACCGTAGAATTCGTTTTCGCCGTTGGCAGGGTTCCGGGTGAACGCCACGCCAGAACCGGAGTCACTGCCAGTGTTGCCATAAACCATGGCCTGCACGTTGACTGCGGTACCCCACTCAGCAGGGATGTTGTACTTGCGGCGATAGACGATCGCACGGTCATTCATCCAGGAACCGAACACGGCACCAGCAGCCCCTTGGAGCTGCTCCCAAGGATTGCTTGGGAAGGTTTTGCCAGTGCGCTCTTTCACAAGCGCCTTGAAACGCTTCACCAGTTCTTTTTGGTCGTCAGCCGTGAGGTCGCTATCCACGATGTCCTTGTGATAGAACTCGTGCTTGTAGCTTTCGATGACCGTTTCGAACGGTTCATGGTCTTCGCCCTCGCGCTTTTGCACGCCGAGCACCACGTCGCCATACATCTGGACGAAGCGGCGATAGCAGTCCCAGGCAAAGCGCTCATTCTTCGTGGCGTTGGCCAGGGAGAGAACGGTCTCGTCGTTGAGGCCAAGGTTCAGGATGGTGTCCATCATGCCTGGCATGGAGTCGCGCGCGCCGGAGCGGACGGCGACCAGGAGCGGCAGGCCTTTGGCATCGCCAAATTTGGCGCCCATGATTTTTTCCATCTTCGCGATGCCGAGTTCGATCTGGCGTTGAAGCTCTGCTGGGTACGTCCGCTTGTGATCGTAGAAGTAGGTGCAGACCTCCGTGCTGATGGTGAAGCCTGGAGGGACCGGCAAACCGATGCGGCTCATTTCCGCGAGGTTAGCTCCTTTGCCTCCGAGGAGGGGTTTCATGGAGCCGTTGCCGTCTGCCTTACCTGCGCCAAAACTGTAAACGTATTTGACTGCTGAGTTACCGCCTGTGGTGGATTTTTTTGCCATACTGGAATTCGGTCTTGGTTGCTGACCGATGTGATATTGAATCGTTGTGTTTTGTTAGTGGGGTTCGGAAGTAGAGATTTATAAACCTCCTGCACAAGACGCAAGTGCAAAGTGAAGGTGAGATGTCACTCATTTTGGAATGACTTTAGCGCTTCATGGCTGATCCAAAACAGTCTCTTTAGCGGCATGACGACAGCATTGTTGAAATCTCAATGACGCTTCAACGTTGCCTATGAACATGATGACACCACGCTTGCCCTCCTTGCTCGGACTGCTTCTTTGCTTTGTTTTAAAAGGCTTTGCGGCTGACGTGCCGACACCGAACATCATCATCTTCCTGGTCGATGACATGGGGGTGATGGATACTTCACTGCCCTTTCTCACGGATGCATCCGGTCAGCCACAGAAGCATCCACTCAATGATTTTTACCGAACCCCGAACATGGAGCGTCTGGCTGAGCGCGGCATTCGCTTCAATCAATTTTGTGCGATGAGTGTCTGCTCGCCCACACGCATCTCGATTCAAACCGGTCAAAATGCAGCGCGTCATGGAGCCACCAATTGGATCAATCCAGACCAAAATAATGCCGGCCCGAATGGTCCGCCGCAGTGGACATGGGAAGGCCTGAAAAAAGGTGATGTGACCCTGCCCCGTCTGCTCAAAGCAAAAGGCTACCGCACCCTGCATGTCGGCAAGGCACACTTTGGTCCACGCGCTTTGGAAGGCTCTGATCCGCTGAATCTGGGCTACGAGGTGAATGTGGCCGGGGCCTCTATCGGCGCACCCGGCAGCTACTACGGTCTGAAGAATTTCGACCGCGCCAAAAACCCCAAAGGCAAAGGCAAAGCCAAGGGTAAAGTGGTCGATCATGCGGTCCCAGGTTTGCAGAAGTATCATGGGCAGGACATCTTTCTCACGGAAGCGCTCACGCTTGAGGCGAAGGCGCTGCTGGATGAGTCGGTGCAAGCCGGCAAGCCTTTCTTCCTGAACTTCGCCCATTACGCGGTGCATGCGCCGTTTGAATCCGATCCGCGCTTCGCCGCCCATTATGCTAGCAGTGACAAATCTCCTCAGGCACAAGCCTTTGCTACTCTGGTCGAAGGCATGGACAAATCGCTTGGCGATCTGATGGATCATTTGGACAAGCTCGGCGTGGCCAACAACACGCTGATCTTCTTTGTGGGAGACAATGGCAGTGATGCTCCACTGGGTCATGAGCATGAGGTAGCCTGCGCGGCACCGTTGCGCGGCAAGAAGGGCGCGCATTATGAAGGCGGCATGAGAGTGCCCTTCATCGCCGCCTGGGCACGGCCCGATCCCGCCAGTCCGCAGCAAAAAAAACTGCCCATCGCTGCAGGTGCTATTCAGCCCCAGCAGGCC
>JBIIUD010000433.1:0-3896 GCA_044340175.1 Verrucomicrobiaceae bacterium | reverse complement strand
CCATGCCTCGTCGCTTCCTCTTTCTCCTAGTCCTGTTCACCGCTTTCCCGCTGCTTGCGCAGCAGCAAACGCCTACCGTCGAAGTCAAAGCCGCCGTCACCCCAGGCCAAGCGCGTCCCAACCAAAACGTGGCTTACACCATCACCGTCAGTGGCGCTACTCCGGAGGCACTGCCAGAACTGCGCCTGCCATTGCAAATCCAGCAAGTCTCTGCTGTCTCTACTTCCCAACAGTTCCAGATGATCAATGGCGTCACTTCCTCCAAGGTCGTCTTTACCTGGGCTTTGGTCGGCATCGAACCCGGCGATTTTGTCATCCCTGCCCAGACCGTGAGCGTCGGGGGTCAAACCGTCCAGACGAACGAGGTCCAATTCAAGGTCGTTCAAGGCCAAGCCACACCTCAAGGTTCCACCCCCGGCCAGCCCAACGCCGAAGAGGCCTTCCTCCAACTCGAAGTGGGTAAAACCGAGATCTATCAGGGCGAGCTCGTGCCCCTGTCCGCCTCGCTTTATGTGCCCCGCCAAATGGGCCTGCGTCGTTTTGGTCTGATCGATATCAACAAGGACGACTTCGCCATTCAGCGCTTCCCTCAGCAGGCTGAGCAATCCCAGGAAGTCGTCGGCAACATCGGCTTCAATGTCTTCACTTTCCGCTCCACCATCTCCGCCCTCCGCACGGGCGATCTCCAAATCGGCCCTGCCAATCAGGAACTGCTGGTGGAAATCATGAACCAGGACGCCTTCAACCGCTCGCCTTTTGGTGGCTTCCCTTTTGCCGAACCCCAAAAGCTTATCGCTAAGAGCCGCCAGATCCCCATCAAGGTCATCCCGCTCCCTTCCGAAGGCAAACCTGCGAGCTTCTCTGGTGCCGTCGGAGATTTCACCCTCACCGCCACCGCCTCCCCGACAGAGGGCCTCAAAATCGGCGATCCCATCTCCGTCGAACTCAGCGTTACTGGCGCTGGTAACTTTGACGCTCTCACCGAACCCAAACTCAGCCAGCCTGCCGACTGGAAAACCTACCCCGCCCGCCGCTTCAATGCCGAAGGACAGCTCGACCCCGTGCTCCAGCCTACCGTCGAGCGCACCGTGAACTACTCTACGGTCATCGTTCCGCAAAAGGCCCACGCCCTCCTGCCCTCCTATGAGATCAGCTTCTTCAGCCCGTCCCAGAAAAAATACGTGGTCCTTCAAACTCCGCCCATCCCCCTGAAGATTGAAGCCCCAACACCGGTCGCCGCTAAACCGGACGGTACTCCTGCCGACACCGTCATCGGCGTGGACACCCCGCCACCGGTCATCGCCCCCCGCGCTGAATTGGCCGACATCCTCACGGAATTGCCCGCCACCGCCACCTGGATGCAACGTCAAAGCACCCCACCCCTTATTCGTCAGCCCCTCTTCTGGGCCGCACAAGCGCTGCCCGTGCTTGCTCTTGCTTTCGCCTTCATCGGTCGCGCTTCCGCCCGCAAACGCGCGCATCTCGCCGCCGGACCCGCCGGCCAGATTCGTCAGGCTTGGGCCGCATTGAATGCCGCCTCCCTGCCCGACCAAGAATTCCTGCGCCGTGCCTCCCAGTTCTTGCTCACGGCGGCTGGCCCGGACACCCAGGACCGCCCAGAATTTGCCGCCCTCCTGAAACGCTATGCCGACCACAACTTCGCCGGCCCCACCAGGCCTGCCGCGCCCCTCTCGGCTCAAGAACGCAGCGACATCCTCCGCCACCTGGAGCCGCTCAAGGCGGACTCGCTCGCCCGCGCCGCCACTGTTCCCGCCAAAGTCCTGGTCGGACTCGCCTTTTTCCTCAGCCTCAGCGCCTTGTCCGCGCAGGACCCCGCCGCCACTTACGCCAAGGCGCATGAAGCCTTCGCCAAAGGCAAGTTCAAGGATGCGCAGTATCACGCAGAATCCCTCGTCAAGGACCCCGCCAGCGCCAACCTCAGCCCGGAACTGTTTGAACTCATCGGCCACGCCCGCTTCCGTGCGGGCGACCTCGGCCGCGCTGCCCTTTGGTATCGCCGAGCTGAGTTCTTCACCCCACGTGATCCCGAGCTGCAACAGAACCTTCGACTGCTTGATGAACGCCTCCGCTTCCTCGCCTACCAGCCCGCCTCACCGCTGCATGAGTGGAGCCTGAAACTCAGTCAAAACCAGTGGACCCTGATTGCCGCCGCCGGATTCTGGCTGCTCGTTTTGCCGCTTGCCTGGATGGTCCTCACTCCCCGCCTGCGCGGACTCGCCTCCTCCGTATCTACGCTTGGCATCGTCTTGCTCATCATCGGCCTCACCTTCCTGATCGTCCGCCCCACGCCTGAAGAGCGCACGCATCAGATCGCCCTCGTCACCGCCAAAGACATCCGCGCCCACACCGCCGCCGCCACCACCGCCGGCAGCGTCATCGACCTCCCCCCTGGCTCCGCCACCCGCCTCCTCGAAGTGCGTGGCGCCTGGACCTACTGCGAAATCCCCTACCAGCCCGAACCCCTGCGCGGTTGGGTCGAAAACACCGCCCTCACCCCTCTCTGGCCTTACGACCCCGCCCTCATTCCGTAACCTCGGTGCCCCCTCATCGCACGCGGCATGGCCAACTTCTTTCCCACCCCTGCTCAGAATCCCTTCGGCGGGGGCGGCGGACAGGCCGACCCAAACTTGACCCTCCAGGCATTTAAGCTACGTTCTCAAGGTCATTATGCCATACACCCCATCGAAGCCGCTCTTCAATATCTCCGTGCCCCAGCCGACATCACTGGCGACGAAGGCGACGGCGAATTCGATTTCAAACAGGCCGAAACTCACTACCGCGCAGGCGCTCAAGGGCTACGATTATCTGAAATCCCGCAGCTCCCGCAGCAAATCCGCGAGCTAACTCGACTCGGCCCCATTGACCGGGCTGGTCGCCACGCCCTCCGAAAATGGGCAGAGCATCACGCCTTCATTTACGACGAAGACCAGTTTGCCCGTCTTTGGAGCGCACAAGGCAACCGGGGTGGGGCTGAACATCAAGTTTATCATGATCAAGAAACCGGTCGCTGGGTCAAAAGACTCTACCACAGTGTGAACTTCAGCGTTCTTGGCGATTATTTTACGCGAATGCGTCTTCATGCCGCGCTATTCCCGGAGACGGCCTATCGCCTTGAAGGTTTCACCATCAATTCCAAAAGCAAAGAACTCGCCCCAGTCGTTTCTCAAACCCACGTCGAAGTGGACACCGCACGTCCTCTGGTTAGCAAACCCGAGACCGATGATCTCATGGCCGCAATGGGTTTTGCGCCTATTCAACTAAGCCACGATGGCGTTCTTGACGATGGCTACTTCGCCTATCTTCACCCCGTCACTGGCATCCTTGCTCATGATCTCCACGATGAAAATGTCGTCCGGATTCCCGGAATCGGATCCCTTGCTGTCATTGACCCGTACATTTCCTTAGCGCGAGAAGGCACCTGGGCTGCGATCAAGCTCGCCGCTGTTGGCCATCCAACACCACCCGACGACCCCCAATGAAGCCGCCTCTCGATAAACCATTTCGCCTCGACTAAACCACGCCCCCCTTCTGTGAACCCCGCCGACCTCTTCCAATCCCCCGCGCCCCCACCCGCGCCTGCCGAGGTCCCCACCCAAAACACCCCACTCTCGGCGCGCATGCGACCGCGCACACTGGCTGAGTATGCCGGCCAACAGCACCTCATCGCCCCCGGCATGCTCCTCCGCCGCGCCATCGAGGCCGACCGCTTCTCCTCCCTCCTCTTTTACGGCCCGCCCGGCGTCGGCAAGACCACTCTGGCCCACATTATCTCGCTCGAAACCAAGTGCCATTTCATCAACCTCAGCGGCGTCGAAAGCAACGTCGCCGACATCCGCAACGCCGCTGAAGCCGCCGCCGGTTACCTCCGCCTCGAC
>JBIIUD010000008.1:0-14985 GCA_044340175.1 Verrucomicrobiaceae bacterium | reverse complement strand
CACACTGCCGCTGGGCAGGCCGATGGATCCATTCGCCTCAATCATGCCCACCTGCAGGCCCGATTCTTTAGCTTGTGCTAGAGCCGTCTCCGAAACATCGAATCCTCGATAGTCCAAGCCTCGACGAACCATCTCGTGTCCATATCGACGTCCGTTGCCACAACCGTAATCAAGCATGAGCTGTCCGCTTTTGAGATAACGCCCAAACAATAACTGTTCATCGGCATTATTGACACCAAGGTCAGGTGTCCATTCAGGATTCACTTTCCAATACTCTTCGTAAAATCCCTCTTTTTTCATCGCTGTTTCGGGTTCTGTCATCATTTTGAAAGGGTTTGGATTTGAGGGGTCGTTCGTGACTCACAGGCAGCCACCAAAGTGCTGGTGAAGCGCCGGGCAAAGGTCACACGATCCAAGCCGCACTCCAATTCGACTGGCACGGGTTTCCAGGCATCCGTCACGAATTCAGTCAAGACACGCGCAATGGCATCCGCATCAAATTCCAATAGCCTTCCGTTGAGTCGATCACGCAGCACCATCTCTGAGCCGTGATGGGGTGTCAAAAACAGTGGCAACCCACAGGCTGCCGCTTCGACTTCGACTAAAGCCAAAGCTTCCGACCACGATGGGAATAAAAAGCCATCCGCAGCCGCCAAATACCGCTCAGGTTGGTCGGTGCTACCACTGAAGAGGATCCACTCCCGCCACGCTTTATGCCTAGCATCCAGCGTGGTTTGCAACCGCTTGAGCGTTCCCTCTCGACCTCCCACCACTAGCAACCGAACAGCAGGGTGCTGGCTCCTTACTTTTGCGATCGCATCCACAGCGAGAAAAAAACCTTTCCGCCGGTAATGTCCCGTGCTCACAAAAACAAAAACTTTATCGTCACCACTCAGATTGAGTTCGCGACGCACGGGTTCCCGCCATTGCTGTTTTACCCCCGCATTAAACCGGGCTGGATCATACGAGTTCGGTAACACACTGATCTGCAAATGCGGAGCCACACGTTGGAAGTCTGTGGCTACCGCATTGGACGGCACAAGCACCGTTTTCGCCGTGGTGCGTTGGAGAAAAAACTCCATCCATGTTTTGATGATGTGATTGATCCAGCGCTCAATCCGCTCACGCACTGTAGTGCTCCCCATCAAACGCATCCTCTCTTCCCAATCCCAGGGAGAAAATTGAGTGTGCGCCACATCACATGGGATCGCATAAGGAACAATCGAGTAAATCACGTCTGGACGCGGCACACCACAAATCGAAAAGCGCCACCAAATCATGAGTGAAACCTGCAGCGCATAGACCAATGCCTGCAACGGACCCAACAGCCCAGCTCCCATTTTGGGCACATGGATTCCATGATCCAACTTCACATCGGCATGACATTGCCAAAACCAACCTTCAATCTCAAACCCAGCCTCACGCAGTTCAGGAAATGATTTTAACACCGCCTTCATCGACGGACTAGCCGGAGTGAAGTCCGGATCTAAAATCAGCAATCGGCGTGGTGTCTTCATGCGCGCTTCACAAACAAACCCAAAATGCCAAAAGGCATTTGTGCCTTTCTCTGTTCCAAAGTCGTGTTGGCCTCTCGATCAATCCATTGCACCGGAACATAAAGCCCCTTACCGGGAAGCTTTTCCACCGCTAACATTCGGTCCAATGTCGGCCGTGTAATGAAGTAGTCCGTGTGCAACCGATGGCAGCCTAAAGGTTCAAAAAGATTCTCCAAGTCGCTTTCGGTATATCCCTCCCGCACATGGCCTTCATTTGGAAACGGTTCCGGTGGATGGGGCACCGTGATCAAGGCATGACCGCCTGGCTTCAAGACTCGCACCAATTCGGAAGCTGCCCTTTCATGGTCTTCGATATGCTCTAGGACCTGGGTACACTGCACGAGATCAAAACTGGCATCTTCAAAAGGCACATCAAGAAGGGAGCCAGCCTGCAACGTCACATTGGGTGCCGACCCCAATTTGGATTTTAGGATCCGGAAGTTGGCAGGATCATACTCCAATGCCGACACCCGCTTGCACCAACCACCCGCCAGTTCTTTGCGCGCAAATTCTCCTGACCCAGCGCCACCATCAAACAAATGATCGACAGGCCCCACTCGTTGGAGTGCCTCCTTCATACGCCGCCACTCCACCCGATAACGAATCGTGTTTTGCGTGTAAACAAAATGTCCCAAAAGATTTCGAATGATTGAAATGGCCATGACTATTGAATTGGGTTGAGTGCTCTTGGGGGGGGGTCGAATGACCGCTAGCGCTGAGCAAACGCATTGAGTGGGCGGGCCAACGTCGGCACAGGTTCCGGTTTCGATTCAGCCTGAACACCGACAACCGCAATGATCGTCGCCGACACGCCCAACCAAAATAAAGTGTTTACAGGGAAAATCCCCAAAACATTGCCGCTCGTCATCGAGATGGCGATCAAGGACAGCACCATGGCTAACATTCCAGCCCCCAGGCGACGCCGCCCTGGATCCTGAATTAACAGCACATTTTGGTGAATCCGAACCAGACATCCTATGACGAAAACAACCATGACCAACAGCGGCAACGCGCCATACCTGACCAGGATATTGCTCAACAAATCATGGTTATAGAGAGGATCCTTGGGATCAACCCCACGTTCAGCGCCATAACCAAACAAGGTGTAGGCCTCAGGGTTGATCAATACCGAAGAGAAGCCCCGCAAACGATCGCTAAAAGTGTTCAGATCAATCGCCTCCTGACTCACCACCCCACCCATGTGAGTCATCAAAAATGCGGTTGCAGCCTCGATGTGGACCAATAAAAACCCTGCACTGATCAACAGCACAACAAAAGCGCCTCCCCCCGCGCCGTAGTAGGCGAGCGTGCCACGTTTGGTTTGAAAGCAACTCGTACCGATCGTCATCAGAACCACCACGACAAACGCTGTCCGGCTTGTTGAAGCCATGGTAGCTGCCAAAAACAACAGGGAAACTAGCACCGCAATGGGGAGGCTAAGAAATCGCTCCCCAGCTCTGTTTTTGGTATAGGCCAAGAAAAGTGGCAACACCGAAAACACCGCACTGATGGCCCCCAGGGATGTGGGTGAGTTGAGCGTTGAAAAAGCCCTCACTCGGTCGGTGAAAAGTTGCTTTACCTCAATGCTTAAGCCCGACATCAAGTACTGAACTTCGAAATCTTGAAAGCCAAACACCTTCTGCAGGACCCCATATGCAGCAACGGGCACGTAGATCCACATCGTCATCTTGAGCAATCTCAGCACCTCGCCAGTTGTTTGAAATAGCACCGGCACCACGAAGATGAGCGATGCATAGAAGCCCCCATTCGCGACACTCTGCATTAATTTTCCCAGGCTCCGCTCCCCTCCCACATACGACAACGCTGTGGTTGCGACAATCAGGCCTGCCGCCACGCCACACAGGCGAATATGAATCGCCTTGACCTCAATGCTACCCACAGCAGCCCTGGCAACCAACGACAAGAGGATGATTCCTAGCAGCACCGGACTGAAGCCCAGCACATAATACAAATCGCCCATCGACATTCGTCCAGACACCACCATCAGGCGTTTCAAGAGATCAACGTACGCACAAGATACGAGCAGGAGAATAAAGCCTTGTCGCGGAGCCAATAACGCCAACATCCCACCCCCAAACATCAGGTAGAAAAACAAGTGCGCAATGGCGTTGATCTCCCCCAACAAGATGGAGGTCACCGCAAACAAAACAAAAATCACGCCACCCGCGACGATGAGTTTGTTGCTTGAATCATTCATTGTTTCGATCCCGCTCTTCTGTTAGCGACCAAGCTCCAGCCACGCATGACAAGCGCAGGCAAACGCACCAGACTACCGAACTGCAAACGAGCCGTTTCTCTCAGCTGAGGTAACAGCATCGTTGTTCCTACCCAGGCGATTGCATAGGCCACCAAAGTCGCCCAGGCTGCACCGAGTCCCTGCCATTTTGGAATCCATGCTAAATTAAGGGCTCCATTGACTACCAAAGCCAACAAAACCGAGGGCAAGTTCAGCCACAGGCGCCCTTCTGCAGTCAGATGTTGGGTCCTTGCGATTCCCAAGGCATAAGGCACAAAAGCCCAAGCATGCACACTCAGGATGGCGGCACTCCCAGCGTAGCCATCTCCCATCAAATTCACCACGACAGGTCCCGCGATCAAAGACAATCCTGCCGCACCTAAACCCGCCATCAGCCAAGTGGCTCCAAAGTAGTCAGAGAATCCACTTTGATATTCTTTGGGCAAAGTCTGCTGCTGAATCAGCAATCGGGGCAACATGATCCCCGCCATGGCCGTCGGTAAAAAGTAGAGCACTTCCGATAGCCTGACAGCGACAGCATACTCACCGGCTGGTCCCGCCCCACTGATGGCTTTCACCATCAAGGTATCCATCCTGAAAAGCATGATCAGCGCGAGTTGGGAAATCATTTCAGGAAGCGACTCCTTGAGCAAACTCCAGACTCTTGCGGATGAGGTGGTGAGTCCTGACAGTCGTCTCCCCGCTTTTCGAAACAGCCTCCAAAGAAGCACGCCCATGACCCAACATTCGATCAAGTAAGGCAGCGGAAAAAAAGCGACCGACGCGCCATTAAACACTCCCAGGCCCAACACGATAGCGCCGCACAGGAACCCGACCAACTGAGCCGTCCATACTTGTGTGGCACGCCGTTGCGACTCCAGCCAAGCGCCCAGTTCAGCCAAACAGTGTGTCGGCAGTAACAACCCATAGGCCCAGAGCAAAAACCTCTCATTGGAATCAAAACCCGGCCAAAAGCCAGCGCCCACCAACACCGCAAACAATCCAAAGCCTACGATTAACCGAGCCCAAAACGAGGCCCCTAAAATCTCGCTTTCCAGCGTGGGATGCCGCACCAGTTCCCGAACTGTGACGCGCGCAAATCCCAGTTCCGCCACACAAAGCAGAACCGTTACCAGAGCCTGCGCACTGAGCAGCAGGCCCATGTTCTGCACGCCCAAATGTCGTCCCAGAGCCGCTATGAGTACGAGGTTCAGCACCAATCGAACCAAACGCAGCACGACTGAAAGCGACAGCGCTCTAAACAAACCCTCTTTCATTTTGTCCGCTCTTTACCTGACCGATTGGATTCCCTCTTACCCTTGCGGCCCGCCCCCCCATCCAAAAGGTCAATCCGAGAAGGCTGTTTCCACCGCTTCACACAACACATGACCGACGAGCAAATGACTCTCCTGCACGTGCGCCGTGACAATTGAAGGCACCTTAAACACGAGTGACGCCAGCGCCGCACACTCGCCGCCCGCTGCCCCTGTAAATGCGATCGTGACACAACCGATGGCGTTCGCCGCCCGCAAGCCCTCAATCACATTCCTGCTGGTTCCAGAGGTTGAAATGCCGATGACCACATCCCCAGGACGCGCCAATGCCTCGATCTGACGGGCATAAACGGTCTCAAACCCAAAATCGTTCGAGTGCGCAGTCAACACCGAAGTGTCTGTGGTCAAGGCGATACCCGCTAGGGCCCGTCGATTAACACGATACCTCACCACAAGCTCGGCTGCTAGATGCTGCGCGTCCGCAGCACTACCACCGTTGCCGAAAAAGAAAATCTTTCCTCCCTGCCGCAAACAAGACAACCAAGCCGCCGAGATACGACCGATCTCAGGCGCGCAGTCAGCGAGCAAAGCCACCACACGAGCATGCTCTTCGAGGTGGCCTTTCAGCATAGTTTCAAAGTTGATCGTATTCATTGGTTAACCATTCTGACGGTCTGACTGCCCTCGCAAGGATTTTGTCCCTCGTAAGCACAGTGCTGAGACCGCTCACACGCCAAGGCTTCGCTGCTGTTTCTTGCGCTCAACGGTTCGCTGCACGAGTTCGGCGTAGCTTTTAGTCCAGCGCTCAGGATCAGTGGCTTCAGAAGCCCATTCACGCCCGTTTCGGCCCATGGTACGCCGTTGTTCCGAGGTCAATTCCATCAGATCTCTAACGGCTTTTTGAAACCCTGGAACATCACCTGGATCAAACAAAAATCCAGACACTCCAGGCACAACAATCTCCCCCAAACCGCCCATCCTGGAGGCCAACACCGGCTTCTCCATTTCGAAGGCTTCCAGCACCACAATGCCAAACACTTCCCACCACTCCGATGGCACCACCAAACCCGCGCAACTAGACAAAAGCCTCTCACGCTGAAGATCATCGACCTGCCCGACGAATCGCACCCGACTGAGCTTTGCCGACCGCCGAACCACTTCCTCTTCCAACGGTCCTCCCCCGGCAATCACAAGCGGTGGTAACGGCGGTCCTTCGCCATTTTCGGCCCGTTCCCATTGGTCCAAAAGAAATCCGAGACCCTTCTCAGGCACTAACCGCCCCAAGAACATCAAGTAACCTTCGTCGTTCCAATCTTGTGGTGCTGCACGCACTGGTCTAGGCGGACGCAGCACTTCAATCTGCTGTTCCGCGATGCCAGCCTCGACAAACTTAGCCTTCTGGAAGTGCGTCTGCGACAGCCAAGTTGTCACCGCTTTGAACGCTCCTAACCTAAAATAGGCCTGCAGCACCATCGAGATAAACAGCGTCTGCATTCGGGACCTGCGATAAGTGCCCAGCCACACTTCAGGCCAAAAATTCCCCTGCAAACCTCCTGGCAAAAGCTGCCCGCCACTCCACGCCGCCCCACCGGGCGAAAACGGACGGTAGCTGTGCATGTATTGTATGATCGGCACGCCTAGCCGAGCCGCCAAATGAAACACCCCAAGGGAACCCACCGGCAGGACGTTGTGCAGGAGCCAAACATCTGCCTGATGTTCATGCTGGGCTTTTTCCAAAATCTTTAGCGACGAAGGATTCCAAAAGGTTCGCAAAGGTTGCGTCACCTTTTGATAACTCGGCTCCTTTGCCCAATCACGACTATCAAAGTAAACATCTCTCCAGTCACTGCCCTGCATCAAATCCGACAGACTGCGCACGACATTCTCTTCCCCCCCGTACTGCTGGTAGATGTTAAATACTTGCAGGGTCTTCATTGCTACACCTCAGTCATTGAAGATCCATTTAAGCCTCCTCAAAGGCCTCAACCAACTCCTCAGGTGTTAAGCGCGCAGTGCCGAGCTTACCTACCACGACGCCACTGGCTCGGTTGGCCACTTCCGCCGCGGCGATGGCATCCTGCCCGGCAGCTAGTGCCAGTGTCAGCAGTGCGATCGCGGTGTCACCGGCCCCAGAGACGTCAAAAACCTCACGTGCACGCGTCGGGATATGATGTGGCTCAGCGTCTCTTTGAAAAAGCATCATGCCCTGCTCACCGAGAGTGATCAAAATCTTCGGTGTGTCCCATTTCTCCATCAAGACCCTGCCCACCTCCAAAAGCTCGGGATTCTCCATCGGCGGCATTGGCAGCAACTGATCCGTTAGACCCGCTGCCGCAAAAGCTTCTAGTCGGTTGGGTTTCACCAAACTCACTCCACGCCATGTCAGCGGGTTATGGGGAGAAGGATCAACCGTGACGATCAGACCTGTTTCGGCAGCCACCTGCGCGATCACCTCCACGAGCCCCGCCGTTACAAAGCCCTTGCCATAGTCCTCGATGATGACCGCATCAATCTCCCCCACCATGGATCGGAGGCGGCGCTCCACTTCCGACAGTTCCACCTCCGTCAGTTTCAAAAACCGCTCCCTGTCCACCCGCACGATCTGCTGCTGCCGCGCCGTCACCCGGGCCTTCGAGATGGTCGGCACTTCATCGCTCACCAAAAGCGGACTGGGGTCCACCGCATCGACCACCAGCAGTTCCCGAAGTCGATCCGCCGCGCTGTCTTTTCCCACTCTGCCCATCAGGTGCACATGCTTCGAAAATGGAGCGATGTTGCGTGCCACATTCGCCGCTCCCCCGGGATACCAAGTCTCCTTGGTCACTTCCACCACTGGCACGGGCGCCTCAGGCGAAATCCGGCGCACATTTCCCCAGATGAAGTGATCCAGCATCACGTCTCCGATCACAAGGATGCGGCACTGCGCAAAAGCCTCGTTCACCTGTTTTACCTGTTCAGCAGAGAACATCGTTGTCATCCTTGGTTAAGCGCGACGAGCGCGGACGGCTCCCGCCAATTCATCCAGCATCTCCACCGTCGTCTCCCAGGAGACGCAGGCATCGGTGATGCTTTGCCCATACTTCAATTCTGCGCCCGGCTTCACATCCTGCCGCCCTTCGATGAGGTGACTTTCGATCATCAGTCCCGTCACCGCCCGGCTGCCTGCGCGGATCTGCTCAGACAGCGATTGAGATACCAACGGTTGCTTGCGGTAGTCCTTCAAACTGTTGCCGTGACTGCAATCCACCATCACCGTCGGCGGCAGCCCTCTGGCAGCAAGTTGACCGGTGACATTAGCGATGGCTTCCGTGTCGAAGTTCGTCCCTCCTTTGCCGCCCCTCAGAATGACATGGCAGGCCTCATTGCCGCGGGTGCGCACGATCGCCGCCACCCCATCTTTGGTCACGGATAAAAAGCAATGCTGTCCCCTTGCCGCTTCAATGGCGTCCAGTGCGGTTTGGATGCTCCCGTCCGTGCCATTTTTGAATCCCACAGGCATCGACAAACCCGACGCTAACTGCCGATGCACCTGACTTTCCGTGGTGCGCGCCCCGATCGCCCCCCACACCACCACATCCGCGATGTATTGCGGTGTGATCACGTCCAAAAACTCCGTTCCAGCCGGCACCCCCATTTCTGCCAAGTCGATCAGCAAACGACGCGCACCCCGCAGCCCGCTGTTGATATCGTAGCTCTCATTGATCTTGGGGTCGTTGATGAACCCCTTCCACCCCACCGTTGTGCGGGGCTTCTCAAAATAAACCCGCATCACAATGTTCAGATCCGCTGCATACCGCTTCCTTGCAGTGGCAATCAACCGCCCATACTCCAGCGCTGACTTCGGATCGTGAATCGAGCAGGGACCCACAATCACCAAGAGACGATCATCCTCACCCCGCAGACAGCGTTCTGCATCGCGCCGCTCCTTTTCGACAAAAGCTGCGTCCGCCTCACGCAGGGGCACCTCATGCATGAGCAGCGCTGGCTGAAGCAGAGGGAGAATTTCCGCGACGCGCAAATCGTCTGTGCGGTGGGAGGAACAGTCAATACTGGACATCGGGAGCAAAAGATCGGGTTAAAAAGGACAGAAAACTTGCAGGGGGTATAGCCTTTTGTCGAACTTGGAGTTCGATTTTTTGCAAGCTACCGCCATTAGTCAGGCTTTGAGGCCTGCCATCGAATACGAAAAAAGGCGATTAACCACGTTTCCTGGGCGGACCACGTAGAGAGTGTGTAGGCTCAAAAAACGACCCAAAGCGCTTTCAAAACCCGCAACAAATATGTCAATTACAATAATTAGCCCACGCCAGTAACCGGGTAAAGGTATTTGTTTAACATGCCCAAATTAAAAAGGGCCCCGCTCTGACCGAAAAAGCCGCTTCCCATGAAGGTTCGGCAGCTCATTGCAGAAAAGTGTCGCGCCGCTTTGAGCTTCCCTTCCCACGTGATGAAACGCACAGGCGGTTGATCGTGGCGCTCAATGGCATTACGGACACTGCCCTCTCCGCTTCATGGTTCTGCCTTCCGTCCACATCACCGGCCTCTCCGCCGCCAGCGCCTTGGGCACTTCTCCTGAAGCGCACCTGCAGTCCTTGGCGGCGGGCCTGACCGGTCTGCGGCCCTTGGGGGAGTTTCCGGATTCTCACTTGTCTCTAGGCCAGTTTGAAAAACTCCCCGCTGGGTGGATCACTGACCGGACCTGGTTCAAAGGCCGCCGCTACGGTGCCGCCTCCAATGCCGCCGTCCGTGCCGCACGCCTCGCCGTCGCAGAGGCAGGTTGGACACCTGAACAAACGGCTTCCGCTTGGCTTTTCGGCGGCAGCAGCCGCGCCAACGTCGGCGAACTCCTAGGGGCTTGGACCACACGCCGCCCCATCGCCAAATTCCGCGCTAGCAATTCCATGCACAGCGAGGTCGCCGCCGCCGTCAGCATCGAGCTTGGCATCCGAGGTCCCTGGCAGATGCTTGCCAATGGCTGCTCCGCCAGCCTGGACGCTCTGGGTCTCGCCTGGATGGCCCTGCGCACCGGCTCCGCCCAGCGCGCCCTCGTCATCGGCGTCGAGCTACCGTTGTGCGACGCTCTTTTGGAAGGCTTTGCCGAAACTGGCCTGCTCTCCGGCCCCCCTTTTTTGAACGACCCTTTCCACCCTGACTCCAGCGGTTTTTTCCCAGGAGAAAGCGTCGCCGCCCTAGCCCTCGAAGTCGGCCCTGATGTCTCTGAACCCGAAATCGCCTGGTATGGAGCCAACTCGGACGCCTACGACAGCATCGCCCTGCCCCCGGACGGTGCCGCGCTTGCCCGCCTCCTTCTTCAGGCACGTGAAAACGTTTCTGGAACTGTCGCCGCCGTCTGCCCCCACGCCAACGGCACCTCTTCCAACCGCGCCGCTGAGACCAGTGCCCTCCAGACGGCCTTCCCTGATCAGCCCCTGACCGCCCACCTTGTGAAGCCAGCCACTGGCCATTCCCTGGGTGCCAGCGGCGCGCTTGAGACCGCCCTACTAGCCGCCGCCATGCGCCAACAGCACCTGCCAGCCACACGGGCAGGGCTGACCCCCCCTTACCCTGGCTTGGAAATTCCTGACCACCCCGTGCCCCTCGCTCAAGGTGCCATCGTATTGAACATTGCGGTGGGCATGGGTGGGCACAACGCTGTGCTTGCCCTGCGCCACAGCAAACCCGCTTGACCTCCGCCGAAAAACATCGTTTTTCTCTGCTCTTCTCACATCCACCCCCTTCCCTATGATCCAAAAATCCCTCATCGCCCCGCTGCTCGGCCTCGCCCTCCTGCTCTCCAGCGCTTCTGCCCAGGACGCAAAGATCAGTTACGAGACCCAGATCCTGCCTATCTTCAAAGACCGTTGCTTCGAGTGCCATCAGAAGGAATACACCGACGACACCGGCCGCCTCAAAAAGCCCAAAGGCAAGTTTCGCATGGACAACCCCCAGCTCATGCTCAAGGGCGGATCTGAAGGAGGCGACCTCACCCCTGGAAAACCCGACGAAAGCACCGTTTACACCTACACCCTGCTGCCAGACGATGACGACCTCGCCATGCCACCCAAGGGCGACCGCCTGACCGATGAGCAAAAGAATCTCATCAAGCAATGGATCGCCCAGGGGGCCGATTTTGGCGCATGGAAAGGCGCTGAAGAGTAGGCTTGATCCTTCGTTTGAATCACGAAAAGGCAGGGAGACCGCTCCCTGCCTTTTTATTTTGCGAGCCAATGCCCATGCAAACCCAGAAATCCGTTTGACGAAATCCGCTTTGCCCCTATTCTTCCGCCCCAATTTTTAACTTAACCCGCACCACCGAAAGTATGCCTGAAGTCCAAGTCCGCAAAGGAGAGCCCGTCGACCGCGCCCTCAAACGCCTCAAGACCAAGCTCGAAATGGAAGGCATTCTCGAAGAAGTGCGCCGCCTCCGCAGCCATGAAACGGCCAAAGAGCGCCTCAAGCGCAAAGCCCGCGCCACCGCCAAGCGTGGCAAGATCCGCTTCCGCTTCACCATGCCTAAGGCCGCCGAAAAAGAGGCAGCCCCCACCGCCTGATCCTTTCGCAGGAACCGATCCTTTTTAAAAGCTGACCTCCACCGTGGTCGGCTTTTTTTATTGTCGTCAAGGCTTGAGCTGATCCTTCAGCAGCTGACTTCACCATTATCCACAGCTCCCCCCGTGGTGCGACCGGCTCGGTCGCACCCGAACCGAACCCGGGCGAGCCAGCGGCTCGCCCCACAAGGGCCCCACCCTCACTCCGTGAACATCGGGTCTTTGGCATTTCCGCCGCTCAGCAGATACGCCAGCAGATCCAGGATATCGTCATCCTTCAGCATGTTGAGCAGCCCTGGCGGCATCATGCTCACCTTGCTCTCCTCCGTTTTCACCAGCTTCGTGGCATTCACATTGGTGAACGCATGTGGATCCATCATGTTCGTGCTCACCATCAGATTGTCCCCGTTCAAGTTCGCCACCCGACCCACCACCTGACTGCCATCCGCCAAAGTGAAAATGGTGCTACCATACTGGTCACTGATCTCCTTGCTCGGTTCGATGATGCTCTCCAGCAGATCGCGCGGACTGAACTTGCCCCGCACACTCGTCAGATCCGGCCCCACCGAACCGCCCTCCTTGCCAAAACGATGGCAAGCAAAGCACGTCGCCGCGCCAAACATGTTCCGACCGTTCTCAAAGTCCCGGTTCCCCTCCAGCCCCGCGCCCAGCAGACCCTCCAGATCCGCCATCGTCCATGCCTGCACGAACTGCATCGGCTTCAGCGCGAACGGCAGCGCCTTCGGCTCTGGCTTCAGGTCCAGCACGTCCTTCAGTGCCGCCTTATCCGCCTCGCTCAGCGTCGCCACCGCGTTGGCCTTGATTTCATCGATGAACTGATTAAACGACGCCCCGCCCTTGTAGTTCGCCGCCCGGGGAAACCAGCGAAAGTAGCTCTCCCGCATTTCCTTTGTCCAGCCCACCTTGGCAAAACCCAAGATCCGGGCGTAATCGATCTGTTCCTCCTGTGTCGGTGCCTCGTTCACCAGCGGCACCGCCTTCGCCACCACGGAGGCATCACCTAGAGACACCAGCAGCTCCGTCAGATCCCGATTGGAGCCCGTATCGGCCACCGGAAACCACGCCCCCAGCCGCTGTGCCAGTGCCGCCTTCACCGCCGCCTCCGGCTCACCCAGCCGCGTGAACGCCAGCATGTAGGCCCGCAGTAGCGCCGCCTGATCCTCCGCCGCCAGTGCCTTGAAATCCAACCGCCCCAGCACATCCAGCACCTTCGGTTGTAGCTCCTTGTTGCCGCGCCCCACTCGGCTCAGGGAAATCATCGCCTGGATCGACCGCCGCGTCTCAGTCTCCGCCAACGCCTTATCCTGCCAATGCGCCAGAGGCTGATGCTCCACCACCACCCGCGCCGCCGCTCGAATCAGCCGATCCTCATGCCCCAAATGCGGCCACGCCTTATCCAGGGCCGCCGCATCCGCCTTCCCATGCAGTGTCTCCAGTTCGTAGCGCAACTTCTGCTCCGCCGTCGCCGCCGGCGCTGCCGCCACGGTGGTCGCCTCCGCCCCCGAGTAAGTCACCCGGTACAGCCCCGACTGCACCTTCCGCCCGCCCACCGTCACATACATCGCCCCGTCTTTCCGGCTCACCTCCATGTCCGTCAGCGGCAGCGGCGCCGCGCTCATGAAGTCCTCAAACGTCGCCGCATAGCCAGCCCCCTCAGGCTTCAGATGCACCGCATAGAGCTTCCCATAGCTCCAGTCCGCCACATAGAGCGCCTCCTGATACTTTGTCGGAAACTTTGCTCCATACCCAAACACCACCCCCGTTGGCGACCCAGGCCCAATGTCAACCACCGGTGCCAAACTGTCCTCCCAGCGCACCGGCCACTTCTTGCTGCACGTCCGCCAGCCCAGGTCACCCCCACTCGCCATCAAAGACACCCGTGTCGGGCGGTACCACGGCATGCCAAAGTCCCACTCCATGTCCGCATCATAACCAAACAGATCCCCCTGCTTGTTAAAAGCAATGTCATACGTGTTCCGGTTCCCCACATTGATCAGCTCCCAGGTCTTCCCCTCCGAATCCGTCTTCGCTACCCAGCCGCCTGGTGCCGTCACCTCCCGCATGAAACCGCGGCCCAGCAGCATCGGAAAAAGCTGATCCTCATCCCAATGCTGTGGCACCCGGCTACTCTGCATCTCCGGGATCGGCGTCTGGTTCCCGCTCACAATATAGATCGACTTCCCATCCGGCCCCACCACCAGCCCATGCGGCCCGTGCTCACCCCCCTTGTTCGGGAACGCCTTGAGCTGCTCCACCACATCAAATTGATCATCTCCATTCGTATCCTTCACCCGATACAGCCCCCGCCCCTGAGGCGTGTCCGCATTCACCACCCCATAGAGCGCGCCAAAGGCATACAGCAGTCCCTGGCAAGAGCCAAAATCCACCGGGATCTTCTCCACCTTCGTCTCCTCGACCGCCCCACCCAGCGTCGGCGGCGTTACCCGGTACAGACTACCATACTGATCACTCACAATCAGCCGCCCCTGGTCATCCTGCGTCATCGCCACCCACGACCCTTGCTCCGCCTTCGGCACCGAATACAGCAACTCCACCTTGAAGCCCTCCTTCAACTTGATCGACGCAGCAGGCGTCGCCTGCTGCATCTGACCCTGCGTAGAGGCAGTGAAAGACACAGAGAGACCGATGAACAACGAGACCGCAGAATAAAATGACTTCATGGCAAAGGCAGAGAAGAGGTTGGCTTCAGTTTCACATAACGCTCCTCAGCGCCCTTTCCCATCGGCAAAACCTGTGTCCAATCCCGCAAAGCCCCCGCCATTCCTGTCCCAGACACAGACTCAACTCTTTCCTGACCCTCGCAAATCCCGTAAAGCACGCAAACCCATCGACAACACCCCTCCTCCACCATCCAAGGACCTCGCCCCGGTCTTCCTGCTCGGCCCAAACAAGTCCCGCCTCTCTCCGAACACTTCCTCCACGAATCCCTCACTCCCCACTGCCAACCCACCACTGAACGCTCGGATCGTCTCCATCAAATCCACCTCCGACGTACCTCCTCCTTTGGCCTTCCGCGCCCGCACTTGCCGCCGCGTCTCACTCACCCACTGACCATACGCACCTTTACCCCGCGTCTCCCACTGGCTCACCCCACACCCCACCACGTCGCACAAACCTTCCACCGCCTCCTTGTCCCCGCCCATCGCCCCCGACCACCCACTCCACCGGTAATCCCCCGCCTGCTCCACCAACTCCGCACGCACCGGATTCAAATCGATGTAAGCCGCCATCACCTTCAACGCATCCACTGAGGCTCCATCTTGAGTCTTGCAGTCTTGTGTCTTGTGTCCCTCAACGACCACACTCTT
>JBIIUD010000432.1:0-3903 GCA_044340175.1 Verrucomicrobiaceae bacterium | reverse complement strand
CCTGGATCGTCGAGACCATTCCCGGCTGGGGTCGGAAGGACTCACGGATGGATAGCGTGGGGATAATGTAGCGGTCGTCGCCCACGCCGACGAGCATGCCATCAATGATGGCGAGCGTGAGCGGCAATAGAATGGTGAAGGTGGTGCCCTCACCCGGCACAGACTGGACTTCGATCTTGCCGCTGAGGCCCTCGATATTGCTGCGCACGACATCCATGCCCACGCCACGACCAGACAGATCGGTCACCGCCTCTGCCGTGGAAAAACCGGGGAGAAAGATCAGGGACACGACTTCGGACGCGTCCATTTCCGTATCGACCCGGATCAGCCCGCGCTCGATGGCCTTGGCCCGGATGCGTGCGGGGTCGAGACCCTTGCCATCGTCGGAGAGTCGGATGACGATGCCGCCGCGCTGATGGGCCGCGCTGAGACGAATCGTTCCCTGCGCCGGCTTGCCCTGGGCCATCCGCTCATCTTGTGGCTCAATGCCGTGATCAACCGAGTTACGGATCATGTGGACGAGGGGGTCGCCCAGCTTCTCGACCATATTCCGATCCAGCTCGGTCTCCTCACCCTCAAGAAGGAGCTGAATTTGCTTACCTCCGCTGGCTGCGAGATCGCGGACCAGACGAGTCATCTTCTGGAAGGCACCCCTTACTGGCACCATGCGCATCGACATGGCCGTGTTCTGCAAATCACTGGTGATCCGCCTGAGCTGGCGCAGTTGCCGAACAAACTGCGAGCTCGCGATTGCCTGGACCTCCGAGTTTTCCACGACCATCGACTGCGCGACGACCAGTTCGCCCACGAGATCGACGAGGCTGTCCAACTTCGCCGTGTCGAGTTTGACAAAACCCCCCACTGGATCCCCACCCACCGGTTCGCGCACAGGGGCAGCAGGCGCTGCCGGGGGCGGCGTCGGCTCAGGAGCAGCAGCAGGTTGATGAACGGGAGCTGTGATCGCCTGCTCCGGTGGGGGAATCGGGACCTGAGAGGCGGGCGCGTCAGTCTGAGACCGCTCCGGCGGCGCGCAAGAAGGTGCCTCGGTTTCCCCACGGGCGGCGGCCTTCGCGCGGCGGATGATGTCGGACGTGGGCACGACGATGGGTGAACCCGGATCAATCCCCTGGAGCTGGGCCCCGATCGCACGGGTGAACTGCTCAAGGGCATCCCCACCTGCAAGGATCAGGTTGATGATGCCGGAATCGATGTGCAGCTCAGAACGCCGCACTAAATCCAACACGGTCTCCAATTCGTGCGCGAGGTTACGAGGCGGATCGAGATGCAAAAACCCCGCTCCCCCCTTAAAGGTGTGAAACGCTCGGAAGATCGAATTGACCGTTTCGGTATCGGTCGGGTTCGATTCCAAGACCAAGACACCCTGCTCGATGGTCTGGAGCAGTTCCAAGGACTCGGAATGGAACTCGTTGAGCAGTTCGAGGTCTTCATCCAAATTCAGACAAAAGGAAGGTTCGTTCCCCTCGGATACCGTTCCGGACGGAGCGGAGGCAGGATCGACTGCGGGTAAGTCCTCGGCCCGTGCCGCAGGTTCGCCCCAGTCCGAAGGCCAGGCCGGCAATCCGCGTCCGCCCGCACCGGAATCCATGACCGAGCTCATGTAGCCATGCCAATCGTTAAACCGGCGGATACTGTTCTCCGAAAAGTTACCGGACCCGTCAAGAATCTCGTCGATCCAGCCACGAGCGACCCTCAATCCCACGGTCCAGCCTTCAGCGATCTCAGCTCCCCGAATCTCTTCGAGATCAAGCAAGAAATGATTGATGGGTAGGAGCCCATCGTCCTTCCCCGGCGTCACGAAGGCCAGTTCCTCGCCGATCCTGCAGAGCAGTTTGCTAGCATCGAGTGGACCGCCCGAGATGGGTGCAGGAGTGTCGTTCTCAGTCATCAGGACGCGGGGGATTCCCCATCACAGGAGCACACCACTGCAAGAAGCCCACGCATTGCGGGAATTTGGAGCGGACGAAGCTGTGTTTTGTCTGCTTTCATGCGGTAGGCAATCTCAAGAGATCTTGATCGAAAACGGAACTCGGGAAGCAAATGGGATGGTTTTGGATGGATTATAAGTAAAGATAATGCCTTTGAATACCCTGTCGTCCACAACAAATAAGAACGTCTGGACCACCGAGATAATGCATCCCCAGTTCGTCTCTGAAACATTCAGATCTTCACCACCTTCCGCCTTATTTTATAATACAAAAACGACGACACGAGAACCTCATCATGTCAACCATCACGTCGCTTCTGTTTATCTTTTTATAAGTATAATGTTTAATTATTTAGCTATTCTCGCAATCGCTTTACGACCCCAGCATTGCTGCCAAAAGATTCAATTTAACCCGAATTCCGAAGTCCGAGGTGCTTGAGAGGTACAGAGGCTTGGTTGCTCAAGGCTTTCGGGTCCGCAGCGGCTGCATCTTCGATGATGCCGCCCAAGGAGCGGGAAGCCTTGAGCGGCCAATGCTCAAGCCGATCAGGTGCCTCCAACTTCGGAGTCCGGGTTTAGACCGGTTCTCGAAGTGCTTGTCACCTTCCCCGACGGCGGAGCAGCCTCATTGGCAGCGTCAGCCGCTTGCCCGCTATTGATTTAATAGCGGGCTGCGCGACTTCCTTGCCACTGAGGCCGCTGCGCTCGCCGGATCAAAATGACAATCTTTTCGAGAACCGGTCTAACTCAGTCCTTGATCAGCCCACCCTCATGCATGCGCCAGACGGCATTCATGCGCGCAGCCTGGGCTGGGTGGTGGGTCACCATCACTAGGCTGAGATTCAAGGACTGGCGCAGTTCCAAAAGCAGCTCCGTCAGCGCCGTCGCGTTCTTTTCATCCAGCGCCCCTGTCGGCTCATCCGCCAGGATGAGACGCGGTTGATTGATCAGCGCGCGCACCACCGCCACCCGCTGCCGTTCACCCCCAGATAGCTTCGCTGGCAGCCAGTTTTGGCGACCCTCCAAGCCCACTCGCACCAGCAGGTCGCGCGCCCGCTCGGCGGCTCCTGCATCGCGTTGATCCTTCGGCAGCGCCAAGGTGGGCAGCAGCACATTCTCCATCACGGTGCATTGCGGCATCAAATGGTGAAGCTGAAAAATGAAGCCAATCTTGCTGCCACGCAGAAGGCTCAGCCGCTGCGTCGAACACCCCCGCACAGACTCACCCTCAAACAGCATCTCGCCTGAGTCAGGCTCATCTAAGGTTCCCAAGATGTTGAGCAGCGTACTTTTTCCGCAGCCTGAGGGACCCACAATCGCCACAGAGGTCCCCTCCTCAAGCTGCCAGTTCACATCCCGTAGCACCGGCACCTCCACTAGGCCGCCGGGTTCCCGATAGGTTTTTGAAACGTGTTTGAGTTCGACAAGGGCCATGATCGTCTCCTTAACCAACGTCAGCCCCCGATGCAACCTTCCTCCATCGATTCGATTTGAACTCATGCCGGGGCAGACTGTTCGCCGCCGCCAGCTCAACCGGGATTCGCAAAGAAAAGGTGTCCCGCAAGCGGGCCTCTAACCGACCGAGCACCGAGGCCTCCGCTCCCTCAGCCAATTCCACCCGCAACAGTAACTCCGTCATTGCCTCCACCTCCCGCTGTTCCACCTGGAATTCCACCACCTCTGGAAACCCACGCACCACTTCTTCCACGGCTGCGGGATAAAGATTCACTCCACGCACCACGACCATATCATCTACGCGGCAGAGGATTCCGCCTTCCAAAAACAAGCGACCCTGAACGATCCGCTTCCTCACCCAGTCGCCCGTGCGATATCGCAGCAGCGGACAGGCGGTGCGATCCAGCGTCGTCAGCACCAGCTCTCCGCATTCGCCTTCGGCCACTTCTTTCCCGGTCTCCGCATTCACCACTTCCGCAAGATAAGCCTCCTCGATCACCATC
>JBIIUD010000431.1:0-3904 GCA_044340175.1 Verrucomicrobiaceae bacterium | reverse complement strand
TTGAGCGCCTTTGGGAAATCCTCGACGCCAATGGCGGCGGTCTCGCTCGTCTCTACGAACCCATGCACCTGCACACCACCTTCCGCATCGGTGGCCCCGCCCAGTTCTGGATTCAGCCGCAAACCATTGCCGCCTTTGCCGAGATCGTCCGCTACCTGCGCGGCGCGTCCATTCCTATCCGCGTCATCGGGCGCGGCTCCAATTTGCTCGTGCAAGACGGTGGCATTCGCGGCGCCGTCATCCACCCGGCCAAGGGCGAGTTCGAAGACGTGCGAGTCGAGGGCGACACCCTCATTGCCGGTGTTGGGGCACGGTTGAAAAAGATCGCCAGCACCGCACGCAACGCCCGCCTCGGCGGCTTCGAGTGGATGGAAGGCATCCCCGGCAACCTCGGCGGCGCCATCCGCATGAACGCGGGTGCGATGGGCATCGAGACCTTTGACCAAATCGTCTCCGTGCGCTTCATCGACCTCGACGGCAGCCTCAAAGAAAAGACCCTGGCTGAGATCGAGCATCACTACCGCAACGTCCCCGAATTTGAAGAGCGCCTCATTGTCTCCGCTGTCCTGCGTGGCGCCCTTGATGCGTCGCAAGACGAGATCGACGCCAAGCTCGCCGCTTCCCATCAGAAACGCCGCACCACCCAACCCGTCGGAGCCAGCGCTGGTTGCATCTTCAAAAATCCCGAGCTCTGCGGTGCCGGCAAACTCATCGATGAGCTCGGACTGAAAGGCCTCGCGGTCGGCCCGGCCCGGGTCTCGGATGCGCATGGCAACTTCATCGTCAACCACGGTGGTGCCACCTCAAAAGAAGCGCTCGAACTCATCACCCAAATCCAAGAACGCGCCCTCCAAGAGCGCGGCGTCCAACTGGAACTGGAAGTCAAAGTCATCGGCGCACCCACCCCACTGCCCCTCTGACTAGCCAGCTACTGCCGCGCCGTGTCCATCTCTGCCGCGACCGCACGCATGTTTGTTAGGCCCGCACGCATTGCTTCTGGAGAGCGTCCATCGGTCCACTTGAGTCGCTTCGCCAGCGGCAGGTGCTTCTGAAGCTTCACCAGCAAAAAAAACACCTGCAAGCGCCAGCGCACAGCCCAAGGCAGTTTCGCCCGACCCGCCAGCACCGCATTGATCGCCGACATCAGGTTCAACATCGGGTTGGGTTGCAGAAAAAGCTCGATGAACGGCCTCGTGTAAAACACCTCCACGAATCGCCAAAAGAGCGCTAGATGATCATAAACGGCTTTCTCGTAGCGCTGCATCGCGCGGGTCATCGTCTGCCCCTTTCGCACAGCCTCACCGACCACTCGCGCCGCCTCCCGACCACTCTCCATTGCCAGCATCACGCCGGAGGAAAACACGGGATCGAGAAACCCTGCGGCATCCCCCGCCCGCACCAGCCGAGGCTCCACCAATCGATCAACGCTGAAGGAGTAATCCGCCTCCACATGCAGCGCGCCCGACCGCAGCGCCCCCGCCATGCGCCGCTTCAGCTCAGGTGTTTCATTGACGATGCGCTGCCATAGCGACTCCGAATCTGTCCGGCCCGCATCGTACTCTGCCCGGTCCATCACCAGTCCCACACTCGTTCTCCGTTCGTCCAGCGGGATCATCCACACCCAGGCGCGATCTCGGATCAGCAGCACGATGTCACCTGTGTGCTCGCCGGTCGGCATTTGCACCCCCTCAAAGTGCCCAAACAGCGCCACCTTCCGGTGCCCGGCCCGCTCCTTTCTAAGGCCGGCTTTGCGCGCCGTGATCGCCTGCATCCCAGTCGCATCAATGATGAATTGCGCCTGCAACTCCTTTGACTCGCCCGCCTCATTCCGGCACGTCACCCGCACGCCGTCGGCCTCCAAGGTGTGGGAGACGTAGCCGCAGCCCTCCCACACCTCTGCGCCACGCTGCTCCGCCTTGCGCAGGAGCATCTCATCGAACACCGAGCGCTCCACCTGATAGGCGTGCTTGAACTCCGTGAAGGTACCCTTGGCAAACTCCAGCCGCGCGCCCGGTCGCCCAGCGCCACTCCAAAACTGCGCCGCCCGTTTCACAGGATAACCCCTTTCCCGCACCTCCTCCGCGATGCCCAACTCCTCAAACAGCGCCAGATTGTACGGCAGCAGGCTCTCGCCGACATGGAACCGGGGGAAGCGCGCCTTCTCCAGCACGCGCACGCGCCATCCCTCGCTTGCGAGCATCATCGCTGCCGTCGCGCCTGCGGGCCCGCCACCGAGAATGATCACGTCCAGTTTGTCTTGCATTTGCCGCACCCGCATAGCCATGGCAAATTACGCCCGCCACGCAACCCCCAAACCGAGCTATTCCGCAAGGTCGCCCGGGACAAACTGCTTACACGATTGTGACCATTTTTCGGTTTGGCATGGGGAATGCTCTAGCATCTTGTCAACCCTTCCGCCGTTTTCTGCATGTCCATCCATGTCGCCCTCCGCCACGTCACGCGCTACCGTTACGATCGGCCCGTCACGCTGTCCCCACACATTGTCCGCCTGCGCCCCGCGCCGCACTGCCGCACCCCGGTATTGAGCTACTCCCTGCGCGTCACCCCGGAGGATCACTTCATCAACTGGCAGCAGGACCCGCAAGCCAATTACCAGGCCCGCCTCGTTTTCCCCACCACCACCCGCGAGTTCGCGATCGAGGTCGATCTCGTCGCTGAGATGGCGGTCTTCAATCCCTTTGACTTCTTCCTCGAACCCCAAGCCGAGCACTTCCCTTTCCGCTACGATCCAGTGCTCGCCCACGAGTTGGAGCCCTACCACCGCAAACTGCCACTCACCCCTCTGCTAGGCGATTACATGCGCGGTCTGCGGCAGCAGCTGCTCGGCAAAAACGCTCACCTCCTGCACGCCGTCCCCGGTGTGCACTCGGAAGTCGCCCACCATTCGATCGGCGGCGTGCTCCCTGAGGCTCATGTCCTCAACCCTTCCCCCGACAACGACCCCCGCCCGCGCACCATCGATTTCCTCGTCGCGCTGAACCAACAGATCTGGAAGGACATCAGCTACACCATCCGCCTCGAGCCCGGCGTGCAAACCCCAGAGGAGACCCTCGACCTCGGTTCCGGCTCCTGCCGCGACTCCGCCTGGCTGCTCTGCCAGGCCCTGCGTCACCTTGGTCTCGCCTCCCGCTTCGTGTCCGGCTATCTCATCCAGCTCAAACCGGATGTTCAAAGCCTCGACGGTCCCTCCGGTGCCGAACATGACTTCACCGATCTCCACGCCTGGACCGAGGTCTATCTCCCCGGTGCTGGATGGGTCGGCCTTGACCCCACCTCAGGTCTCATGGCTGGTGAAGGTCACCTCCCCGTCGCCGCCACCCCTGATCCGCAATCTGCCGCGCCCATCGTCGGCCTCACCAGCAAGGCCGAAGTCGAGTTCGATTTCCAAATGGAGATCACCCGCATCCAGGAGTCTCCGCGCGTCACCAAACCCTACACCCCCGAGCAGTGGGAGGACATCTACGCCCTCGGAAATCTCATCGACCAAGATCTCAAAGACGGCGACGTCCGCCTCACCATGGGCGGCGAACCCACCTTTGTTTCCATCGACGACATGGACGGCGACGAGTGGAACACCACCGCCATCGGCCCCAACAAACGCCGTCTCTCCAGCGAGCTCATCAAGCGCCTGCAAAAACAATTTGCCCCCGGCGGCCTGCTTTTCTACGGGCAGGGCAAATGGTATCCCGGCGAGCAACTGCCGCGCTTCGCCCTCGCCTGCTACTGGCGCAAAGACGGCGTCCCCATGTGGTCCAACCATGACCTCATTGCCGATGAAAACATCGACTACGGCCACACCGCCGAGGATGCCCAGCGCTTTGCCATCGCCTTAGCAGAAGCCCTGGAGGTCGATTCGAGCCACCTTCAAACTGGCTACGAAGAT
>JBIIUD010000430.1:0-3907 GCA_044340175.1 Verrucomicrobiaceae bacterium | reverse complement strand
GGAGTGATCCGCTGGTGGTTCGCCCACCGAGATCGATTTCAAATCGTTGACCTGCGCGCTCAGCACTCCGCCCAGCAACAGCCACACTCCCACACTCCACTTTCCAGTCCTCATGGCAGTTTCCTCCCCAATTCGTTCACCTTTTTCCATAGTGCTTGTTCTTTCGTCTCGATCAATCCTTTGAAGCCTTCCATCTCAGTTGGGAACCAACGCTGCCGCGGATCTCCATGATCCCGACTGCTCGGCTGCGCGGTCCGGTCCCCGTGCAGAAACGCCCAATTCGTCGGCCGCCAGTAGCTTTCCCACAGTCGATTTTTCTTTCGCACCTCGACCACCAAATCGTCCTGGCCATCGGGCACCGTCCCTCCAGCCACCACACCGGCCAGGATTTGCAGCCCCAGCGCATTCAGCGTCAGCCCATCGCGAGTGAAAGCCGCACCGGAAGGCTTCGGCCAAACATCATGCACCGCCACCCACTCCACTCCCGCCGCCGCAGCCACCTCTGCCGTGACCTTTTCAAAGGCCGCCACCGCGGCCGCTTGAGTCGTCAGATCCGGAAACGGCGCACCCCGCACCTCCAGCGGAGCTAGACCCACCAAGCGAACCCGGCGCCCCAGCTTTTTCAACTCAGCCACGCGCGCCGCCAATCCTTCTCGAAAAGTCTCCGCTCCAGTCACCCCCATTTCGAGGGCTTCCTGCCGCCCAAACATCAGCCATACCTCACCGGCTTGCACCCGGTCGAGCTGGCTCTTCAGCGAACCAAAACCCATCGGGCGATCTTGTCGAAACACCGTGTCTCCCTCCCAGGCCAGCGACCGCACCCGACGCGCCCCACCGCGCAGAAGCAGCGCTGCCTCTAACCGCCCATCCTCGTAGAGCGCACACGCCTCACTACCGCCCATCCAGACCACACTGTCCCGTGGACCGACCGCATGCAGGGACTCCCATTCCAGAATTTCCCCACGTGACAGCGCCCGATCAAAAACACGCGCCATTTTCACCCCTGTGCCGACCTGGATCGCCGCGGGATTCAATTTCAAAGTGCCTGGAGGCACCGCCACCGCCATGCGTTCTACCCCATCCACCCAGAGCCCACTCACGGCTTGGCGCGGATCACGCTTCACACTGATCACAATCGTCCGCGCCGCACCCAGAGCTGCCGTGAGCTCCGCTTTTGGGTCGCCCTGCAATTCAAAAGTCACCTTCCCTGCCGCTTGTCTCACCTCCCACTTCCCAGGTTCTCCCAGCAGCCTTCCATCACCCGCCGCCTCCAGCGCCAGAGCCACCGTGAAATGCTGGACCGCCACCTCCGCTCCTGTCTCACCCACACGCCACACCACGCCCGCCTCCAAGTCAGGAGCCGCCTCCGAATGGATCTGCCCCCAAGCCCCTGGCACCGCCAGAACAATCACCAACATCAATTTAAGCCAAGTCACCCATTTCAAACGCCTCAAAACTGCATTTTCTCACAACTCTCCTTGTCCCCCGCCCTCAAATCCTGTTAACCCTAGCCTACCCCTTTCTTTGATCCTGCCTTTAGCATCCTGTTCACCTTCTCAAAATCCTTTCCCGCCTGCCTCACCATGAAACTCCAACTCGACCTCGACGACTTCCGCGTCACCAAAGGCAAAGATTTCCGCATCAAAAAAGCCAAAACGAAAATCAAAAGCCTGTACCGCGACAATGCTCATTACGAAGAACTCATCGCCCAATTCCGCACTGAGATTGATGAGCTCCAGCAGAAAATGTATGCGCAAGATCGCCATGCCATGCTGCTCATCTTCCAGGCCATGGACGCTGCGGGTAAGGACTCCACCATCAAGCACGTCATGTCCGGCGTGAACACCGAAGGCGTCGAATCCCACGCTTTCAAACGCCCCACTTCGAATGAACTGGATCACGACTTTCTCTGGCGTCACCTGCGCGTCATGCCGCCGCGTGGTCGCCTCGGTATTTTCAATCGCAGCTACTATGAGGAAGTCCTCGTCTGCAAGATCCACCCGGAGATCGTCACCCAGATTCAGCGTCTCCCTCACGAAACCACTGCGTATATCAAGCGCCTATTCAAAGACCGTCTCCAGGACATCGCCAATTACGAGGCCTACTCCCATCGCAACGGCATCCACATCGCCAAATTCTTCCTGCACGTCTCGAATGAAGAGCAAAAGAAGCGCTTCCTTGCCCGCATCGACACGCCCAGCAAAAACTGGAAGTTTGAAGATGGCGACGTCAAAGAGCGCGCCCATTGGGACGACTACATGACCGCCTACCAAGACACCATCCGCGCCACCGCCACCCCGGAGTGCCCCTGGTATGTCGTGCCTGCCGATGACAAGAAAAACATGCGGCTCATCGTCAGCGCAGCCGTGCTTTTTGAGATGAAAAAGCTACGTCTCACCTGGCCGAAATTGCCCAAGGACCAGCTCGCCGTGCTCGCGCAAGCGCGTAGCCTCCTCATGTCAGAAGTCTGAGCAAGCGGACAGTGACGCGCTCAGGCGCGTCACGTCACGTCACTTCAATTCACTTCTTGCCCTTGGTCACGGCAGCACTGAACCAATCGCCGCCGCCACCTCCAAAGCCACCCCCGCCGCCGCCACTGCCACCACCACCGCGACGTTCCCCGCCCTGCGGCGGACGTGGCCCCCCGCTGAATCCACCCTGGCGCTGTCCGCCTCCACCGCCACCACCACCTTGTCCGCCAGCGGCGGGTGAGCGGCGTTCGAAGTCTGGTTTCGCTTTCATGCTCAAGGCGATGCGTTTGCGTGCCATGTCCACCTCGATAACCGTCACTTCCACGCGCTGCTGCACCTTCACCACCTCGCTGGCGTCCTTGATGAAGTGATCGGCCAACTGACTTACATGCACCAGTCCATCTTGGTGCACGCCGATATCGACAAACGCCCCGAAGGCGGTGACGTTGGTCACGATGCCAGGAAGTTTCATGCCCGGCTTGAGGTCCTCTGGCTTTGAGACACCCTCGGCAAACTGGAAAATCTCAAACTGCTTGCGCGGGTCACGCCCAGGTTTGGCCAGTTCGTTGAGAATGTCCTGCAAAGTGGGTAGCCCGACTTCTTGGCTTACATACTTTTTGAGATCGATCTTCTGCCGGAGTTCGGCACGCTGCATGAGATCACTCACCGTGCAGTTCACATCTGCCGCCATCTTTTCCACCAAGTCGTATCGCTCAGGGTGGACACCACTGCGGTCCAGGGGATGCACCGCGTCCCGGATGCGCAGGAAACCTGCGGCCTGCTCGAAGGCCTTTTCGCCGAGGCGAGCAACTTTCAGCAGTTCTTTGCGCGTTTTGAAAGCACCGTTCTCATTGCGATAAGCCACAATGTTCGCGGCCAGCCCGGCATTCAAGCCGGAGACGTACGCTAGCAATTGTTTGCTGGCCGTATTCAGCTCCACGCCGACGCCGTTGACACTGCTGATGACCACGTCATCCAGGCTCTGCTTCAACATGTTTTGGTCAACGTCATGCTGATACTGACCCACACCGATGACTTTCGGATCGAGTTTGACCAACTCCGCGAGTGGATCCATCAGGCGGCGTCCGATGGAAACCGCACCGCGCACAGTGAGATCATGATCTGGAAACTCCTCCCGAGCCACTTCTGAAGCCGAGTACACCGAAGCCCCGCTCTCACTCACCATGATCACAGGGATGGCCTTCGGCAGGCCGATCTTGTTCACAAACATCTCCGTTTCCCGGCTGGCGGTGCCGTTGCCGATGGCCACTGCTTCAACGCCATAGCGCTGCACCAAATTGGTCAGCAGGGTCTTGGCATGCATGAGGCCATTGCCCTCGCCCAGCAGGTAAATGATGTCGTTGTGCAACAATTTGCCCTGTGCATCCAGCACCACCACCTTGCATCCCGAGCGGAAGCCGGGGTCGATGCCGAGC
>JBIIUD010000429.1:0-3914 GCA_044340175.1 Verrucomicrobiaceae bacterium | reverse complement strand
CCACCAGCGGCAGCGACTGACTCAAATTGAATTCCTTAACCCACTGCCGATTGGCCAAAATGTACCGCATCTGCCGATCAAACATGGCAATGGCGATCGGCGAGTGCTCCACGACCACTGCCAGGGTGTCCAACATATCGGATTCATCACTTGGCATATGCGACCGCTCTTGAATAACGGGTGAGGTAGCCTGCCGAGGTTGAATCAAATTTTTGAGGATCGAAGAAGACATGGAGAAATAACCACTTTGGAGACGATGGAAAACTACACCCTGAAGCCCCTCTCAACAAGGCGAAACGTTTAATGTTTGAGACTCTAAATTGAAATGCAAACGACCCTCAGCTTTCAACCTTCACGGTGGTAGGGCTCTCCCCGTAGGATACTGCCGGCCCGATAAAGTTGTTCTAGGGCCACGGTCAAAGCCAGCTCATGTTGGAGTGTCAGCTTGGAGAGCGACCAACAGACGTCGGCAGCGTCGCGCAGTGACTGTGAATGCCCCTCAGCACCGCCAATAAGGAGAGCAGCCCGTTTAACGCCTTCTTGCTGCCGGGCTTCAATCCAGTGCGCAAGGTCCATGCTCCGCCAGGCGACCCCACGCTCATCCAGGACCACCTTCAGGTGGCCTTCTGAAGCGGCCAGCATCTTTGCCACGACCCCTTCCGGTGGGCCTTCTTTGATCACTACCCATTCATGCCGACCCGTGCGCTGCAGTCGTTTCAAATAGTCCTCTGCCCCCTGTCGCGCCCAAGACAGAGCGGGCTTCCCAACCGTGATGACCCTCCAATGCATCCGCTCTCTTGCCCCGGAAACAGCCAACTGCCAAATCTTTATTTATGGTTTTTATCGCTATTTTTAAAAGATCGAGACTTTACCTCGAAATTTAAGTACAAGTGTTGCCAAAGTTACAAAATTTAATAATATTCTCAGTCTTGTTTACAAGATTAGCCTTGAATAACATCATGCAAAACAAACGATCCTTCCCTCTCCTCGTCGCCGCAGGTCTCCTGACGGCCGTGCTGCTTCCTTCGTGCAGTCTTCCCCCAGGCGTGGCTTGGCGTGAAATTCAACGGGAGGGTCTGATTCCGTTTATCCAAAGTGGAGGAACGCCACCCAAAGCCGTCTCAGACGGTGTCTATGCTAAAAATGCGCCTTCCAAAAACCTGATCGTTCCCCCCAAACCTACTCTGAGCAACCTAGCGGTCGCTCAACCTCCGAAGCCATCCACTTCCTTGCAACCGGCCTATGCCGTTTCAGGTCTCTCGGGTTATGTGCGCTCACCCTACACCAATCCCCCTAGACTGGTGGATGTGCGCGGCATGAGCGCAGGTTCCAAAGTCGTCTGCCCCTACACCCAACGCGCCTTCGTGGTTCCTGCGAATGCTGTGGCACCTGCAATTCAACCCACACCACCCGCGACGCCGCAAATCGCCCTCAAGCAGCCGCAGCCTAAACCAGCGGCACCTGCAGTAACAAAGACCGAGCCCAAACCAACGCCCGCCGCTCCCCAGCCAGCGCCAGCGCCAACGCCAAAACCCGCCCCAGCGCTGGTAAACACTCAGCCGGCTCCAGCGCCCGCTCCTGCTCCTGCTCCAACCCCGAAAGTCGCCGCCGCACCTAAAGTCGAGCCAAAACCTGCGCCGAAAGTCGAACCCAAAGCGGCGCCCAAGGCCACCGCTAAACCACAGCCGGTCGAAACACCCAAAGTCACTAGCACAGCTCCCGCACCCGCCCCTTCAAAACCGCAGACCACGCCACCGCCTGCGCCAAAACCCGCACCCGCAGCGGCTCCAAAACTACCCTTCGGCACCGCGATCAATGGCCGTCCAGGCTTCGTTAACAGTCCTTACGCTGAGAAGCATCAATTGGTCGATGTTACGGGCCTCTCCGTCGGCACCGAAGTGAAATGCCCTTACACCGGCAAACTCTTCCGGGTCCCCCCTCAGCAGCAGGCGAAAAAGTAAGCGCTCTAGCATGAGTTTCAAGTCGCCCGCCTCCCGTCAGGGAAGCGGGCTTTTTTTGGGCTTTGCGCGAACCTCCACCCCCCAGCAAAGCGCAACCACCCCACACCGATCGCGGATTGCTCTTGAACCCGACCCAGCCACACGCCAACAGTCAGAGTGCCCCTCCCACCAGAACCTCAAATCCCTGACACTCATGATACCGCGTGGTATGTGGTCCACACTCGGACCAAGGCGGAGCATGTGGCGGCCGGGCTATTGGAAAGCCTGTTTGGCCTACCCACCTACTGCCCCCGCATCAAATTTCAGCGCAATACAGCCCGGGGAAAGGTGTGGTTTGTTGAAGCTCTCTTCCCGAGCTATTTTTTCGCCCGGTTCAACCCCGCCCTCTCGCTGCGGGCCGTGCGCCACGCACAAAGTGTGCTGAACGTGGTAGAATTCGGCGGCGGCCTCGCCCATGTGCCCGACGAAGTCATCGAGAACATCCGCACAGAGATGGATGGCCAACTCATCAAAGAGATCGCCAGCCCTCTGCAGGCGGGTGATGTCGTGGAAATCACCGAAGGGCCCATGCGGGGCCTCGCCGGCATCGTCCATAGCCTCCTCAAAGGTGACGATCGAGTGCGCATCTTGCTCGAGTTCCTCGGATCACAAAATCCTGTGGATGTCCCTGCGCACACTCTACTGTCGCCGCGCTCCGCCCGTTCCGTTTTGGCCAAGAAGACCAAGTAACCGAAGGCTGGAATGGGCGATCAGACCCTCAAGCACCACGAATACTGGAGTCCGACTTCAGGGCACCTCACAGACACGGCGGGCGAACTCGGCCAGGAAACGCGCCGCCATCTCAAAATGCTTGGCGATCTTTTCGGAGGGCGTTCCGGACACCGTGTAGGTCGCTCGTGATCCCTCAATCGCAAAGGTTCCCATCAATAAATCACCCGAGAACCGGCCGAGGCTAGAGTCAGGCATGTCACCGACCACGCCTTGGCGAAACGCCAGCAGCAACCGGCGCATCTCAGGTGTCAAAATCCTTTCGGCGGCGTTGGCATCCTGGCTAGTGAATCGAAATAGCCGATCAAACTCCGCATCGCCCGATGGAAGGGCAGGCTGGTCGCCTCCGAACCACGATTGCAGCTTCCCGGTCATCGCTGGCTCGATCCGAAAGGCCTGCGCATCAACCCCCTTGAGGTCAAAAGCCAGCACGGTTTGCAGGCTGGTGTTCTTGGCATTGCTCTGGGTCAGCCTGCGCACACTGCGGACCCAGACGCAGGCCGGATGTCCATGCATCTCCCCGCACATGGCCAAGGTCTGGTGGAAATGCCCCAGCGTGTCATCTTCTCCCGTCTCCTGAGCGCCCTTTGGCAAAACCGCCAGGCCCAAGATCTCCGCCATGCGCTGCCGATCTTTGACATTGGCCTGGGCCAACCCATACACCGCGCCGGCGATGACCAGAAGTCCGATGATAGCGATGACAGGTTCCATGGTCGTGTTTGCAATCGAACCCGATTCCGCCACACTTGTCAATCTCATGAAGCGCGCCCTGATCCTCCTCCTCATCACCGCCGTCAGCCTAGGCGCGTTTGGCTTGCTGGCGCGCTGGTGGCTTGGTGCGGTGCCGCGCCTGCCGCGCCATCTCGCCGCAGACATCCCCGCTTCCTGTGGTCAGTTGCTGCTCGTGCTTTCTCCTGAGACCGAGTCCATTCACGCCCGCCTTTGGCTTCTCGAGCGTGCCTGGGAGGGCGGGCCATGGCGACTCGCTCAAGGTCCTTTCACCGCCACTCTAGGCCATAAAGGACTCGGTTGGGGCGCAGGGCTTCACCGCAGCCGTCCACCCCAAGATTTCCCCATCAAAAAAGAGGGGGACAAACGCAGTCCCGCCGGTCTGTTCGCACTGCCTCAAGCTTTTGGCATGGCCCCTGAAGAAAACGCCCGCCAGATCCGCCTTCCCTACATCCA